>CAUSBF010000107.1:0-6061 GCA_963529595.1 uncultured Campylobacter sp. | reverse complement strand
GCTCAAATTCAGGAGGGGGGGGGGATAGAATTACATAATTTTTTTCAAAGGATTAAAATGTCTGAACAACCGACCGTTCAACCCCAATCAAACGTGCTTGGGATACTCTCCATAGTCTTCGCGATTTTAGGGATCTTTTTCCTAGGGATCGTCTTTGTTCCGCTTGCGTTTTTGTGCGCGATCGCCGCGACCTATCAAGCCGTCAAAAAGCAAGCCTCGCTCGTAATAGCGATATTAGCGTGGATCCTTACGATCGTAGGGCTCATGACGTCGCCCGTACTGCTAGCTACGATCGGCATCTCCGCTTCATAGTCGCAAACATCCGCGCCGCTTGGCCGGCAATCGAAATTTCGCTAAGCGGCGCGCAAATCTCTGCTCGTGGAATTGTAAAGTTAAATTTATCGATAAAAGTTAACCGCCTAAAATTCTGCGGCGAAATTTAACGCGGGAATTTGTATTAAAAATTGTGGGCGGAATTTCGGCGCGAAATTTTACTGCAGCAAAACAGCGCGTAAATTTTAAATTTAGCCGTCTTTTGGCGCGACGTAAAATTCCAAAGCAACGCGCAAGCGTCGTGCAAAACTCACCACCGAGCAACGTAGCGTAAAGTTCCAAAGCAACGTAATCGCCGCAAAGCTTGCTTTTAGCGGAACAATCTGAAATTTCAAAGCGCCGCCTAGTAGCGTGAAAAAATTATCTTTTATCGGCGTAAGATAAAATTTCAAAACAGGCGAGCGGTGCCGGAATTTTAAAATTTTGCGCCGAGCGCCGCGAGAGATCAAGAGCAACAAGGAGCTGCCAAAAGCAACATGGAGCTGTAAATTTCAAAAGCGATTTTAAAATTTAAATCTCAAAATTCGGAGCTGAAATTTCAAACTCACAAATCCCGCGCGGCAAATTTTAAAGCCTCATTCGCAAAATTTCAAAGCTGCACGCAGAGCTTTAAAATCCGCGCCGCTACCACTGCACGTAGGTTCGCGCCTTTTTGATCTCGTCAAGTCGCACGCTCACTTCGCCGCCGTCCGTGCGAAGTCTAAGCACGCCGCCTTCGCAGCCAAGCACCTCGCCGCTTAGCTTCTGCCCGTCCGTGCGGCTTAGGCGCACCAGCTCGCCCACGGAGTTTGCGAAATGCTGCGGCTTGCTTAGCTTGCGCTCAAGCCCGGGCGAGCCAACCTCCAGCGTCCACTCGCCCTCAAGCGGCGGCTCCACGTCGAAAATCGGCGAAAGTAGCCGCGATAGCCGCTCACAGTCGTCTAGGCCCACGCCGCCCGCTTTCGTGATGCTGATGCGGTAGATCGTTCTGCCGTTTTCGCTCACCGTCTCCACGTCGTAAAGCTGCACGCCGCACTCGCGCGCTAAAGCCTCTAAATCAACCATTTTTGCGCAGCTCCTCCTCTATTTTGTCAAAAAGATCGTCCATTTTGTTTTGATACTCCAAGCGGTCGTCGAATTTGAAGTGAAACGCAGGACAGCGGTACCAGCCCTCCGCCTCGGCGCAGAAGTTTTGCAAATATCTCGCCACGCGGCCGAGCTTTTCGAGCACAAATTCCTGCTCGCGCTCGTCGAAGGCGTTTTTATCCAGATACACGAACGCATCGTAGCGCCCGCGCTTGCACTCCACGTCGGTGACGCACAGCCCGCGCAAAAGCTCGTCCTCAAGGCTTGCGAGCGCTTCGGGGATGAGCTGCTTTAGCACACTTTGCGTGCGCAGTCTTCTGAGTTCGGTCGGATTCATCTTTACCTCGCTATCTTAAATCGCCGCAGATTGCGCGGCGATGGAATTTTATTTTGCGTCTTGCGATGACGGAATTTTATTGCTTTGTCGCAGCGGAGCGTCCGTCTTGCGGCGGCACTGAATTTTATTTCGCATCTATCTTATGGCGATGCGGAATTCTATTTCACTTCGGCGCGGTGAAATATCCGTCCTGCGGCGAAGCGGTCTGTTTAAATTTGACGCGGCGTGCGTCGCGCCGGAGCATCTATTTAAATTCTGAGCGGTTTGCTGCGCGCCGGTATTGCAAACGACGCCGCACTTTTTAAAATTTCGCTTTTAAATTTTAAAAAGCGAGCTCGGCTTTGAAATTTTGCTCTTAAATTTAGCCTGGTGCTCCGCGCTTAAATTTTAAACGCAAATCGCGCGAGAATTTCATGGCTCGCATACAAAAGCTCATCGCGTAATTGCGCCGCTACCGCAGCAATATTTCCGCGCCAAGACGCGGTGCCATTCTATGCCGTATTCTGCTCGCCACGGCGCTATATCGCTGCCGCGCTACCATTTTGGCGGCGCAATAATACAGCGCGCGACGACACCCTCTTTGCGCTACGCTCGCTTACTGCGTCGCTTTAGAATTTATCTTAAATTTTAAAAGCGCTTCGATACCGCGCGAAATCTAAATTTTACCGCCTTTAAATTTCAACTTTGCGATTAAATTTAAAATTTAAGTCGCGCGGAAAATCCGCGATCAACAAGCGGCGTCAAATAAAATTTAATCGCAAAGCCGCGCCGTAAAAAAATCCAAACATTAAAATTTCAAAACTAGCGCTATGTAGCAGCGCCTCACACAGAAACCGACAAAATTTAAAGCCTTATTCGCACATTCCGCCGCTAAATTTAAAAGACGAAATTTCACGCCCAAATTCTACGAGCATAAAATTTCAAAGCGCGATCGAGGCTTAAAATTTAGCCGCAAGCCGTGCAAACAAAGCGAATGCCCGCGCGGAATTCTGCGAGCATTAGTCGATCGTAGCCTGCTCCTCTTTTTGCTTGTAGCTTTCGATAAAATCGCCCACGCGCATATCGTCGTAGCCCTCGATGCCTACGCCGCACTCGAAGCCTTTGGCGACCTCCTTGGCGTCGTCTTTGAAGCGCTTGAGCGAGCTTACATTGCCCTCGAAAACGATGACGCCCTCTCTGATGACGCGGATCTTCGCGCCGCGAGCGATGAGACCGTCGGTAACCATACAGCCCGCGATCTGCCCGATCTTAGGCACGTTGATGACCTGCCTGATCTCGGCTTGACCCAAGGCCTCCTCGCTGATGATCGGGCTCATAAGGCCGCTCAAAAGCGCCTTGATATCGTCGATGAGATTATAGATGACGTTGTAGGTCTTAATCTGAGCGCCGCGCTCTTTGGCAAGCTCTTTGATCTCGCCCGTAGGACGGACGTTGAAGCCCAAGATCACGCAGTTTTCGCTGGCGCTTGCTAAGGCGATGTCGTTTTGCGTGATACCGCCGATGCCGCTGTGGATGATGTCGACCTTAACCTCGTCGTTGCGGAGCTTCTCAAGGCTTGCTTTGATAGCTTCCAGAGAGCCCGCGACATCGGCCTTGACAATTACCGGAAGGCTCTTTAGCGAGCCTTCGGCGATCTTGGCGCTTAGCTCGTCGATGGTGACCTTGGTCGATTTGCTAAGCTCTTTTTGGCGCTGATGCTCGTAAATTTTACTCGCGTACTCGCGCGCTTCTTTATCGCTTGAAACGCCGATCAGCGTCTCGCCCACACCCGGAACCTCGCTAAGGCCTATGATGACGCCGCATTCGCCCGGTAAAATTTGCTTTAGCGCCCTACCCTTATCGTCGCTAAGCGCGCGCACCTTGCCGTATGCGATACCCGCTACGACGGTATCTCCGACGTGCAGGGTGCCGTTTTGTACGATGACGGTGGCAACGGCGCCGCGCCCTTTTTGAAGGGAGCTTTCGATGATGGTCGCCTTAGCCTGCTTGCCAGGATCGGCCTTAAGCTCCAAAAGATCGGCTTGCAAAAGTACGATCTCTAATAAATTTTCAATTCCGTCGCCCGTTTTTGCGGAGATCGGCACGAACTCGTAGCTGCCGCCCCACTCGGTAGGCATGATGTCAAGCTCTGCAAGCCCCGTTTTTACGAGATCAGGATTGGCGTTAGGCTTGTCCATCTTATTTATCGCGATGATGATCGGCACGTTTGCTGCCTTGGCGTGCGCTATAGCCTCCTTAGTCTGAGGTTTGACGCCGTCATCTGCCGCCACTACGATAATTACGATATCGGTAACCTCCGCTCCGCGCGCTCTCATCGAAGTAAAGGCCTCGTGACCCGGAGTGTCGATGAAGGTGATTTTTTTGCCGTTTTTCTCGACCATATACGCGCCTACGTGCTGCGTGATGCCGCCCGCTTCGCCGCTTGCTACGCGAGAGTTTCGGATATAATCGAGCAGGCTCGTTTTGCCGTGATCGACGTGCCCCATAATGGTGATAACCGGCGCCCTGGCGATTAAATTTTCTTCGCCTTCGCTGTCCTCGTAAGCTTTGATGTAGTCAAACTCCTGCGCCTCATCGACGATATTTACCTCAATGCCGAATTCGCTTGCTAAAATTTCTATCGCGTCCTCGTCCAAAAAGTCGTTTTTCGTCGTCATCATCCCAAGCGCAAATAGCTTGCCGATGATCTCGCTAGGCTGCTTTCTGATCTTATCGGCGAACTCATAGACGCGAATCTCTTTTGGGATATTTACCGAGCTTACGATTTCGCTACCCTGCTCGCGAGGAGCTTTTTTATGCTTTTTGCGACCGCCGCGACTTATGCCACCTTCGCTGCTAAAAATTTGATTCTGCGAGGCGCGATAAATATTGGGTTGGTTTTTACTTTTGGTGCGATTTTCGGTCTGAATTGGTTTGACGGTGAAATCGGGCATTACCACGACATCTTCGTCCTCAATGACGATATCCGCCATCTCGTGATCAGGAATGATGTCGATTTTAAGGGCGTCCTCTTTTTTAGCGGCGGGAGTTTTTTTCTTTTCGATCTTTTTCTTTTTCAAATTTAGTTCAGCGTTTGAAAAGATCACCTCTAGGCTCGCACTTATCTTTTCGCGCCTAGGCTCGGTTCTATCTTGTGCCGCCGGGACCTGAACTTCCTTTTTCTTTTTGACGATGACTAAGCCACGGCGCTTTTGCAGGCTCTCGCT
This sequence comes from uncultured Campylobacter sp., assembly GCA_963529595.1. GTDB lineage: Bacteria > Campylobacterota > Campylobacteria > Campylobacterales > Campylobacteraceae > Campylobacter_B. The sequence continues at coordinate 1,120 of CAUSBF010000107.1, read as the reverse complement.
AGCGATGCTATCGCCGCTGTTTATCTGCACCGAAGCAGGCTTTGAAGCGGCGTTTTGCTTCTCCTCTTTCTCCTGCGGGGTGGAGGAAATTTCTTCTTTTTGATTTTGAGATTTTTCGGTTTTTATCTCAGGCTCTTGTGTACGCGCTTTTTCGTCGCTAGGCTCTTTGGCGCTCTGCGCGGACTCTTTGGATTCGGAAGCTTTTAAGCTTTCCGCCTTTTTAGGGCTCTCTTTTTTAGCGGTTTTTTTAGTTTCGCTCTGTTTTTTAGCGGGCTTATTCTCGTCTTCTTGCGATTTTTCGGAGCTTTTCTTTGCGGGCTTTGACTTTTTCCCCGGCAAAATTCCCGTCTGAATATAATCGTAAATAGCGGCAGCTTCTTCCTCGCTTACTTTATTCGACGCGGTTTTTACCTTTTTAAAGCCCATCTCCTGCGCTTTTTCGATTATCTCTTTGCTTGCGTATCCAAGCTCGTCCGCGATATCTTTAATCAGAACACCCATTTAAAACCCTCTCCTTGATATGTCCCAAATCTGCGCTAGACGCAAATTTAGATAGATATTTTGAAATTTTCTCTTTTTGATTTATGCAACCGTCGCAAATATAAAATTGTCTGTTTGAGCTTATATTTTTAAAATTTTGCAAAAAGGCGTGGAGTTCGCGCTTGGCGAAGCGCCCCTTGCAAATAACGCACATCCTAATCGGTTCGCTCATGCGATTATATCTTTATTTTTCTTAGTCAATATTAAAGCCGCCGTTGTTGATCTCTAAAATTTCGACGCGGAAGTTTTTAAAATTTTCGCTAAGGCAGGCTTTAAGCTTTGCGGCGTCGGATCTGTAGGCTAAATTTAAAAAGCTTGAGCCGCTTCCCGAGAGCGAGCTCATAAGCGCGCCGTTATCATAGGCGATCTCGCGCACCCCAAAAAGCTGCGGGAGCACGCCCATGCGCATCTGCTCGTGCATCTTATCGATACAGGCGTAACGCAAGCTGTCGTAATCGCGCCGCATAAAGCAAGCGGTCAGAAACGCCGCGTGCGAGAGGTTGCTAACGCAATCTTTGATCGAAAAGTTCTTAGGCAGCTTGCCGCGCGATTCGTTCGTAGGCATCGGCGTATCGGGGAT
>CAUSBF010000106.1:0-6226 GCA_963529595.1 uncultured Campylobacter sp. | reverse complement strand
ATAAAAGAGCTGCTTACAGAGATCTACGAGGTTGCCACGGGCAAGGATTTAAGCTTCGGCTTCGGCGGCGAAAAGTTGGCAAATCTAAAAACGGGCGGCGCGGGGCTGAATGTGTATTCAAAACCGCTAAGCTTTTCCGAGTGGCTGGACTCGCTCTTTAGCAACACCACCGAGCTCGTGGATTCAAACTTCCGCCCGGTCGGAAGCTACAATTCAAGCACGGGGGTGTATTCGCTTTTCAGCGGCGCGCAGTTTAACGCGCGCGGCGAAAGTATCGGATACGTAGGCGGCGCGGCTTTTGGTTTGGCGCTCGCGACTCTGGGCTTTGGGTATGCGCTAAGCGCGTTGCAGGCGCGCTCGGGTGCGGCTACGACCTCTTTGGTGTCGCTCGGCGGACTGGCTGCGGGCTTTGCCGCTGCGGCACAAAAGTCTTTAACTTACGGCGGATATACCTACCAATCAAAAACGGATCTATGGAGGGCTTCGAGCGGTAAAAGCATAAGCACCAATAAGCTGGCGGGGGAGGGACACGTAAAGGGCGGACTCGCTAACCATCCGATCGAGCAGTTTGAGGAGACGCCCGATGACGAAATGGATCGTGCTGTCCAGACAACATGGGGTTTTAATTTGTATTGGGAAATAACGGAGTGGAAAGAGATCCGCCCCGTCATTCGGCTTGTCGATCTTGATCCGGACGAAGTGGACGCCGCACTACAAACTCTTGGACTTTTTTATCAAAATCTGTCTCTTTATACCAGTTCGTCTCAAATACGCGCAGGGGCAGAAAGAGCACAAATAGAGATTGATAGAGCGAGAGAAAGATTTTGGATCGCCAGATCGGAGCAGGAGGAGTTCTTGATAAATAGGATTGCAAGATACCAAACCAAGCGCCGCCGCAAGAGCGCAAAGAGCGAACTATACCCCATAATCTACCTATAACTTCGGCGCGCCGAAGTTTATAAAAATGAGGATTTTTGGGGCTAAGATCGATAGAAATTCAGTATGAAAGGATAGAAAATGTGGGACTGGCTGAAAAACGTCAAAGGTAGCGACGTATTGACCGGGCTGGGCGCGTTGGCGGGCGGCATCGGCAACGCCTACGCCGCAAGGCAGCAGGCCAAGGCCGCGGAGCGGACATACAATCTCAATGCGGATCTTCTTCGCGAGGAGAGGGCGAGAAAGAAGCAGGCGCAAGCGGCGCTCAATAGCGCTTGGGACGCCTCGCTATGGAACGCGACGCCGTCCGCATCCACCATCTAGGGCTAGAAATTTATAGGGGCGGATGAACCCGCCCGCAAGGCATAAGGAGAGCAAAATGTATTTTGACATAAGATATTTGCGCGAGCCGAGCATAAATCGCGGCGCGGCTCTAGGGCAGGGGGTCGCCGCGATCGGCGATAGCCTCGTAAAGCTCGGCGAGCTAGGACGCGCCAGAGAGAAGTTCGATTCAGACCTTGCGCGTCAAGCGCGAGCGGAAAAGATGGAGGCGGATAAGTTTGACTACCTAAAATTTAAGGATGATCGGGATTACGGGCTGGATAAAAAGAAGCTCGATTATACTATCCTTAAAGACGATAGGGATTATGGACTGGATAGGGCGAAGCTCGATCACACCATCTTTAAGGACAACAGAGACTACGGCCTTTCTGTGGCTAGGCTTAACGCAGAGCTCACCGAACAGGGGCGAAAGCGCATCAAAGAGGAGGAGGATGCCGCGGCCAAGGCGCAGCAGACCGCGGACAATGTCGCGTATCTCCGTAAACTCTATCCAAAAGAAAGCGCGGGCTATACCGACGAGGAGCTCGCAAAATGGGGAAATAATCTCGAGAAAAACTTTAAAGAGGATAAGGTAGATATTTTCAAGAAAAATATCCCGGTAGATTCCAAATTCGTCGAGCAATACGGCGACAGCGGACATGTAAGCTGGGACGATAGGGGCAATTATTATGCCGATCCTTGGCTGATGGAAAAGGTAAATATCGATAAGCAGCGCGAGGCTCGCCAGATGGATGAGCTCGGCGATCCTCAAAACCGCCGCGAAAATATCAAAGCGCTGATGAATCAAGGGGTAACCCTTACAGACGCAAAGGCGAAAGTGGATCAAGCGATCGAGTGGAAAAGGAAGAACCCGAACGCCAAATTTAACTCCTCGCTTGATAGCGATTTGGACGACGGAGCGAACTGATGACGGCAAGAGATTTTTTAGGCAACGAGCAGATCGCCGAGCTTGAAAGCAAGGGTTATAGGCCCGAATACATCAAAGCTCTTGCGAAGGGGCAATACGAGGCGAAAAAGAAAGAGTTTGCGGATAGCGGCATCAGGGAGGACATCGCAAAGATGGCGATAGCCCAGAGGCTCGACGCGGATAATGCCAAAAAGCTCAACGACGAGGCTACGGCAAGCGCGCCGGATAGGTTTTTTAGAAACGTTTTTGATACCAGCAGCGACGAAAAAGCGGTAGATGATGCGGATCAGAGATGGCGAGAGCTCAACCCCGACAAGATCGACATCGCAAGCCGCGTGGGGCGGCTAATCAATAGAATTAATCCCCTAACCCTAGGCCCTAAAATCACGGGCAAAGCGGCGGATATAAAACAAAACGGACTTACCGCCGATAGCCTAGATAAAGATTTTGCTCTTTTTGCGGGAGTGGGTAAATTCCCAAATCAATTCGGACGCGCCGTAAATACCGGGGGCGAATGGATATCGGACAAGCTAGGAGCCGAGGGGGCGAAGCAGTTTTTCGGAGAAAACCGTAAATTCTTCGACGACAATGTCAAAGAGCTTGATCGAATAATTGCCGAAAACAACAAAGAGTGGGGAGAGGTCGGCGGGGCTATAGATCCGTTTCTTGCGGCACCCGCGGGGATTTTCACCAAGGGCGCCAAGCTCGCAAATATCGCAAAAAGCGCGGGCACGGGCTTTGCCCTGGGCGTAGGAATGAACGAGCTAAGAAATGCGGGGGACGATCGTCCGCTAGAGCAGCACGTCAAAGACGATTTGCTCGGCGGCGTGATAATGGGCGGAGCCAATGCGCTTTTTAGCGCCCTTTCGCGCGGCAAAGTAAATAATATCTCAAACCTCGCGGAGGATCTGCGCGGCACGTCAAAAGCTGCAGACGCAGGGCAAAAAGCTGCAGACGGCGCAGAAGGGGCAGCACGTGCGGCAGATGATGCGGCGGCGCTCGATGACGCTCTGGACGGGCTCGGAGGCGCGCAAAAAGAGGGCGCAGGCTCCGCCTCGCAAGGCGCAAAAGCAAGCGATGCAGCGCAAGGCGCCCAAGAAGCAAAAGCGGGCGAGCTCGCGAAAACGAATGCGAGCGACGCAGCAGGGGGCGAGCAGAGTGCGTCTCGTGCGGCTAATGATGCAGCTTCCGCCCCACAGGGCGCGCAAGAGATCAAAGCCGCAGACGGAGCGCAAGAGATCAAATCGTCCCCGTCCCCTGCGGCGCAGGGCGCACAGAATGCCGAAGCCGTAACTAGGGCGCAATCAAATTTTGAGCCTCGCGAGCAGCTAAAGCAGTATCTCAAAACCCAAAATATCGCGGATGACGCCGCCGATGAAATTTTGGGCGAGCTTGACCGCGGCGCGAGCCGCTCGGCGCATTTGAGCGAGAGCGCGTTTAAAAAAGCGGACGAGCTCTACGAGCGCGCAAACCGCCTTGAGTGGGCGAGAGAGTATCAAAGACACGTCGCCGATCGCGCGGAGGAGCTAGCCCAGATGAGGGCGGACGGCATAGAGCGCTTTGCGGCTATGCAAAGAGAGGCGGAAAGGATAGCAAAGGAAAATCCTACCCTTTCAGCTCGGGCGCAAAGAGAGCTTCTAAACTCGCGCATAAAACCTACGGAGGCGGAGCTTCGATACACCCGCGCCTACAACGACGGTGCGGACGTCGATCCTATGTATGCCGGGCAAAATTTTGTTTGGCGGGTGGAAAACGACATCAAAGCTCACCCCTACACCACCGAGCAATACGGCGCGCGCTTGGCGAGCAAAGGCTTTGCTCCGGACGTGCAGGCTGCGGCGATGCAGGCATACGACGACGGAGATATAAAATTTTTAAAAAACTATATCGACGCTAAAGTCGCAAAAGCCGAATATGACGATATCGTAAATAACAAAATGAACGATTGGATCATCCAAAACGGCAAAATAAGGAGGGTGCAAAATGGCAAAGCAAACGCAGACGCGGCGGCGCGCGGAGCCCACGCAAACGGCGCAGGCGCTGGCGGAAAAGATGAGCGAGTATCAAAGGGCGTTTCTGATCTCGGCGATACTCCAAGCCGAGCGGAGCGGGGACCGGGAGGCGATGCGCAGGTATCATCGCAGCGCGGATCTGCTGCTATACTCGGCGGCGAGGATGCAAAAAATGCCGCGGGCGATGAGCTCGTGGGACGATACGGGGCCGCTTCAGGCGATAGCGCAGCTGATGCCGCAGCTTCAAAACAGCGAGTGGTTTCAGCACAAGATGCGGCAGGTCAAGGCGGCGCAACGCTAAAAAGCGAGCCTCAAGGCGGCGATCTTGCGGCAAAAGATGGCGCAGACTCCGCTAAGCAAGGCGCAAAGCTTGGCGAGGATATGAAAAAGGGCTTCGTAAACGCCAATCTTACCTCTCATCTTGCGGGAGGGCTTAGCGGCGGCATGCTTAACGCTACCGACGAGGAGGGCAAATTTAGCCCCGAGAGATTTGCGGTGGGCTTCATCGGCGGACTAGGTGGCGTCGCGGTGATACGCAAGGGTTTTCGCGCAAGTATGAAAGCCTACGCCGCAAAGCAGGCAAAAGCCTATTCAACGCTTGCAAACGATCGCCCCGACCTCTTTGCGCAAGCGCTAAGCGATGAGATTAAATCTCGCGCCAAAACGACGCTTTTTAATGCCGCAGAATTTGCCAAGACCAAAGTCGCAAACAAGACGGGGCTTGATTTCGAGCCTCAAATTTTTGCGGGAGAGAAAGCCTACGCCGAGCTGAAATATGCCCCCGTGCGGGCGGATAAGCTAAGCAAAGCGCAGGCTATGGCAAAAGAGGGAAAAAATGAGCTAGAAATATGGCGAGATACGGGCTGGTTTCGGGACAAAGACGGCGCTTGGAAATTTGAGATCGGAGACGGTAGCGCCAAACTGAATTCTAAATTTCAAAGCGGCGGCAAGCTCGGGGAGCTGCTGGAGCACGACGAGTTGTTTAAGGCTTATCCCGAGCTTAGGGACGTAAAAGTCGTAAAGATGCAAAGCGACGCTCCGTCCGGCGCGATGCAAAGCGTCAAGGATGCGGGGCAAAAGGAAAAGCGCGGCATCTATAACGTGACCTACAATAATAAAATAGCAACCTACGTAAAGCAAGACCTAGATCAAATAGAGGGGGCTTTGAGATATGCGAGAGGCGATAGGAGCGAGGGGGCAAAGCATATAAAAATAAGACACCTTAACAATGAGGGTAGCGAAGGGTATGTAAGCAAAAAAGAACTTTTAGATTTGGGCGAGAGTATGCGTAAGTATTTAGCAAAGTATAAAGAGCCCTTTATAAATAAACGCAATGCTAGAGTTTATGAATGGCAAGATGACAAGGGGGTGAGATTTAGGCTCGTAGCAAGTAACAAGTCCGCAGGGACGCCTTACACGGCCGAATTACCTCGACCTGCGGACTTTGAGGACATTATAACCTTTTACTCTGATAGAAACCTTAAAAAGCCCATGGAATTTGAAAACCCAAAGGTCAGATACGACGTAAATTTGCAAAACTGGCACAAAGATAGCGCGCCTATCACCAAGAACGCGGACGGAAGTCCGAAAGTGTTTTATCACGGCAGCTCCGCAAAGGATATTACGGAGTTTAAAGGCGAGTTTGATAAGAGCGGATATGGGTTTTGGTTTTCGCAGGAAAAAGAGATCGCGAATGAATTTAAAGAACACGGTAAAATTTATAAAGTCTATCTAAAATCAAGCAACCCTATCGATTTATCTTTTCCATACAGCGCAAAAGCGCAAAAGCTTCTGGACGAAGCCGAAGCCAAAGGGATAAACACCGAGCTCTACCCCGACAAACAAAGCGACGGCTTTAAAAAATTTTTGAAGTCGAAAGGCTATGACGGCATAGTTATGCAAGACATCGACGGAGTGGATGCGAAGCCGTATCTTATCGTCTTTGACAGCAATCAGATTAAGCACGTCAAAAATAGCGGCGATTTTAGCTCAAGCCCGAATATCTATCAAAGCGGTGAGGCGGGGTATT
>CAUSBF010000105.1:0-6283 GCA_963529595.1 uncultured Campylobacter sp. | reverse complement strand
CAAAAAATCGTCTAAACTTTTCTCTTTACTCATCTTATCCCTTTAGCGTTTAAAATAATCCCTCTGCCGTTTAGTATTTCTTGATGATGCATATCTTATTATAGTAAAATGAGTTTAAATTTTAATAAGAAAAGGGGCGTTTGTGCGCGCAATATATAAATTATCGCTAATCGTTGCTATAGCGACAGCCGGAATATCGAGCGAGATAGAAAAACAGGACAAAAGTGTAAATTTGGGTGAAATTACCGTAGTCAGTGCTACGGGCTATCGGCAAAATATTCAAGACGCACCCGCTTCCATCTCCGTTCTTACGCAAAAAGAGATACAAAAGCGCAACTACCAAGATATCTCCGCAATGCTAAAAGATTTGCCGAGTGCCTTTACCGCAACGCTAGGTGCTGCATCTAGAAAAGGCATAAGCCTAAGAGGCCTATCTCAAAAATATACGAAAATTTTAATCGACGGCAAGCCTGCGACCAGCGATAGCGCTTATAAAGGATTAAGAAGTATTGGCAGTAGCCAGAATTTCTTGCCTCCCGCAAATGCGATAGAGCGTATAGAGGTCGTCCGCGGTCCTATGAGCTCGCTTTACGGCAGCGACGCTATGGGCGGAGTAATAAATATCATCACCAAGGGCTTTTCAAATGAGCTTAGCGGCAATGTAAACGGATACTATACTTTTGCTAAAAAATCGCAAATAAAAGGTGATTATCAAACGGGCTTTTATCTAAACGGAGCTATCGTCCCGGACGTACTAGGTATCGCACTTTACGGCAGATTTTTTGAAAAGATAGAGGATAAAGAGCCTTATGCGAATAGAAATAATGAAGAGACGAATATGGGCGCAAAACTAATGTATAACGTAACGCAAAATGATGAGGTAACGCTTGATTATCGTAAAGTAAATAATAAATTTAGGCGTACATACGGGCGTACGCGAACAACCTCTGGAGGCAATAACGATATTGCGAAAGAGGATATGAAAGGCTACACTGCGAGCCTGTCTCATCAGGGAAAATACGATAAGTTTATGATAGATAGCTATGCAAACTACGATAGCATGAAAGAAAGCGGCGCCCAGGATCTGCGTCTTAGAACGACTACGCTAAATTCTAAAGGCTCATATTTTTTCGATTCAAATGCTTTGAGTTTGGGCGTGCAATACCGAAGCGAGAGATTAAACGAAGCCGCCACTACCGCAGATGAGGCAAATGTCAAAAGATGGGATTATTCGATCTACGGCGAGGATGATTTTTATCTAACTGACGATTTAACGCTAACCGGCGGAATCAGATATAACCGCGATAAAGACTACGGCGGCCATATATCTCCGCGCGCTTATGCCGTTTATCGTTTAAACGAAAGTTTTTCTATTAAAGGCGGCGTTTCGACGGGATATTCAACTCCGGATATTAAGCAGCGTAGCGAGGGCCTTGCCCTGCCATTTGCAGGAGGCCAGGGAGCGCAGATAGGCAGAAGCTCTCTAAAGCCTGAAAGCAGCATAAGCTACGAAGGCGGATTTTCTTACGACGATAACGATAAATTTAAATTTAATGCTACCGCGTTTTATACCAAAATCAAAGATGGAATTTCTACCAAATTGATTTGCCGTCCAAGACCGGGAAATCCTTGCGTGCATAACGGCAAAACTTACAGGCGCGGAATTTGGGATACTATAAACATTGGAGAAGCCGAGGTTAGGGGTCTAGAGCTAAGTAGCGATTATCAAATTTTAGATAATTTGAAGCTGCATGCAAACTACGCCTATACGAAATCCGAGCAAAAAACGGGCAGCGAGAAGGGCAAAACCTTAAATAATTTTCCAATCCATTCGGTAAAGCTAGGATTTGATTACGACGTAAGCTCCAAGCTAAACTTATGGTCGCAAATAAATTATTATAGTAGGACGCGCGATAGCCTAAGCTACGATGAGGATATCCGCTCATACACGCTTTTCGATCTGGGCGCAAGCTATAAGCTCACAAAAGACGCAAGTTTAAATTTTACGCTTTATAACATATTCAACGAATTCGTACTAACGCGCTCGGGAAATTATCAAATGATGGTCGTAGACGGGATGAAGGCGCAGGTTGGATTTAACGTGAATTTTTAAATTCGCGACGCATAAAATTTCGTCCGCGGATTTAAAATTTAAGGAAATTAATGGCGATTCTAAAAAGGAAAAAATTTTGGTTCAACGTCCACCTTGTTTTGACGCTTATATGCTGCGTGCCGATCTTAATCATAGCCCTTAGCGGCGCTATTATCTCGTATCACGACGAGATTATAGATGCGTTAAATCAAAGCAAATCTTTCGTGAGCCCGAGCGGAAAAGACGCTCTTAAGCCCGCCAAAATTTTAAATATTTTCAGAAAAGTCAAGCCCGATTTTACGCTCAGTTATTATAGAATTCCTCAAAACAAAAACGAAGCGATTAGGCTTTCCGGCACAGATTCTGGCGGCGAGTTTAAATCATATTTTATAGATCCTTATAACGGCGAAATTACTTCGGAAAATATAGGCGATACGTTTATCGGCGTAGCGCTAAATCTACATACTAATCTAGGATTTGGACTAAGCAAAAACGAAACTCTGCGGCTAATAGGCAAAAATATCGTGGCGTTTAGCACGGTTATATTTATTTTGGTCTTAATTTCAGGCGCGGTGATCTATTATCCTAGTTTTAGAGGAAAGATTTTACGCGCATTTAGGATAAATTTTAAAGCTAGAGGTTATGCTTTTTTATATAGCTTACATGGCGCGGTCGGAGTTTTACTGCTGCCCGTTTTGCTTACGATAAGCGCTAGCGGGCTTTATTGGTCATATGATTGGATAGCCAAAATCACCAACAGAGCGCTAGGGGAAAAGGAAATTTTTAGAAAAACGAGCTTTACCGAAGTGCGAGGATTTTCGCTTGAGGATGAAGATAAAATTTTAAATTTTCAGACGGCATTTGATATTTTTAAGCGTGAACGCGGTGAAAACTACGAATTCTTTAACATCATCGCCCAAAAAGATGGAGAAAATTTTATGATCTTTTATTTCGATAAAGGCGAAAAGAGCGAAGAGCATATGAATACGATGAGTATAAACGTTAAAAAGGGCATCTTGCGGCATGCTCGCTATGATGATGCGAAAAGCACCATGCCGCGCCCTTTTGCTATACATAAAGCCGTTTTGAGCGTGCATTCGGGCTATATCTTCGGCGAGGCGGGTAAGTTCTTGTTTTGCGTAGCGGCGATTTCAGTGTTATTTTTTATAGTTACGGGATTTTGGATGAGCATAAAAAGAATTTGCAAGAAAAGATAAATCTACGAATTCAAAGCGGAGAGATAGCTTATCCGCGGCGTAAATTTAAAATTTTATCCGAAGCAGTATCGCTTCTTTTCAGTTAATAAAATTTTATATACAGCGCTTTGAAATACTGCGTGCAGAGTCTTTGTGGGCCTTGTGCCGCATCTTGATTTTGTTAAATTTGCTTCGGCGTTTCAACCGCGCTCATTTGCCGTTCATAAAATCCCTAATATTTTGCGCGACCATCTTTATCAGCCGTTTGCGGGCCTCTATGCTCGCCCATGCGATGTGAGGCGTGATGATGACGTTGCGGCGATTTTTCACGCGCAGTAGCGGATGATCCGCCCTCATCGGCTCTGTTTGCAGCACGTCAAGCGCCGTGTGCAGGCCTCGCTCGTCCACGGCGCGAGCCAGCGCGTCCTCATCCACGATGCCGCCGCGGCCGAAATTCATCAAGATCGCCCCCTCTTTCATCTTCTCAAGCTCCGCCTCGCCGATTAATCCCGACGTTTTTTCATTTAGCGGGGCGTGGATCGAGATAATGTCGCATGCCCTCAAAAGCGCGTCCAGGCTCACTCTGGCAAACTCGCCGTTATCGTTCGCGCCGCTAGTGGAGTAGTATCTCACGTTTGCGCCGAACGCAACGGCGATGCGGGCGAGCTTTACGCCGATCTGTCCAAGCCCGATGATGCCGAATTCTTTGCCGTAAATTTCGCTGATCGGCGCGTCAATGTGGGTAAAAATTTCGCTCTCGCACCATTTGCCGCTGCTGCCGTAATCCGCGTAGTATCCGAGCGCGTTGGTTAGCGCAAACAGCGACGCGAAGGTCTGCTGCACGACGCTGTTCGTCGAATAGCCCGCCACGTTTTTCACCGCGATGCCGCGAGCCTGCGCGGCCTGCATGTCGATGTTATTCGTGCCCGTGGCGCTGACGCAGATCAGCTTAAGCGCGGTTTGCGCCATGATCTCATCCGTGATTAGGACTTTGTTGGTTATGACGACGCCCGCGCCGGCTAGGCGCTGTGCGGTTTGCGCGGGCTCGGTCATCTCGTAGCTTTCAAACTCGCCCAAGCTCGCGATCTCGCTAAGATCGGCATCGCTTCCCAGCGTCGCGGCATCCAAACATACGATTTTCATATTTCCCCCTTTGCGTTTTAAAATTTTAAGTCGTAGCAGCACGGCTAAATTTAGCCGCTAAATTCCATTGCGCGATTCGGAGCACGGCGCTTAAACAGCAAAATTTTAGCTATTGCGTAAATTTGCTCTAGCGAAATTTTACTATTGCAAAATTTAACTATCTCGAATTCTGCTCTCGCGAAATTTAACTCAGCGGCGCATGGAGCGTTAAATTTTAAAATTCTAATTTCGCGCCGAAGCAGGCGTTAAATTTTACCGCTGCTGAAATCTGCGTCTAAATTTAAAATTTCAATTTGCGCAGAAGCGAGAGATAAATTTAATCGCTGCCGCCGTTCGCGTTTAAATTTTAAATTTAGCTCGCGCAAATCTTGCTCCGCACGAAATTTCAGCTTGCGCAAATTTAACCTGCTCAAAATTTTATCCGCGCAGAATTTTGGTCGCGCCGCTACATTAAATTTTGCTACCGAGCGACAAATTTGCCGCTGCCTACGAGCGATAAATTTACCGTTGCGAGGACCTTATCGCCAAAGTTACTGATAAAATACTCCGCCTTAAAATTTCTCAAATTTTTAAAATTTGCCGCGCTGCTACTGCGCATCCTCGATGTAGTGCCCTACAAATTTTGAGAGATTATTGAGTATCTCGCCGCCCTTGCGGAAGCCCAGCGCGCAGCCTTCATAGGCGAAAAACACCCCCGCTTGGTAGCTCTGGGCGCGCTCGTCTTTGTTTAGCTCGTAAAATTCCTGATATAAAAATTTCTGATTTCCGTATTCGCCGCCGTTTTCCTCTATCTTTTTGCCGTCCGCGTCGAAGATCGCCACGTTCGCTCCCTCGCGCGCCAAAAACGGCTTTTTGATCATCTTTTTGCCGATGATCGGCGAAAAGGAGCTTTGCAGCAGCAGAGGGTGGTTCGGATACAGATCCCACAGGATTTTCATAATCCCCTTGCTTTGGAAAAGCAGCGTGTATGCGGGGTTTAGGATGATCGCCTTCTGATTTTGCACGATGTTTTTTAGCAGTATCGCAAGCTCGCCCTCCTCGATCGCGATCGCCTCCCAAGGGATGAGCTTGAACCAATACTCGTAGTTTTCGCCGTCAAAAAACACGCCCTCTTCGTCGTTAAATTCCACCTCGTCTACGTAGGCAAAGCGCGTCTTAAAGCCCGCATCCTCCGCGGTCTGCTGCAAAAGCTTCGTCGTCTTTTCGTCCTCGACGTTGCCCGCGACGCTGCTAAATAGAATTTTCCACCCCTCATAAAATTTAGAAAAATCCTCCAGCTCGCCGTCAAGCACCACGAGCCGCTTGAAATTATCGCGCAGCGCGTCGTAGAGGTCGTTGAACTGGCTCGCCTCGTCCATGCCGTTTTCTTTGAGCATCGCCCACTGGATGATCGCCGTCTCAAACACCGCCGTAGGAGTGTCGGCGTTAAATTCTATCAGCTTGATAGGCTTGCCGTCCAGCCCGCCTGCAAAATCAAAGCGCCCGTATAGGTGCCAGTGCACCTCGTTTTCCCAGCTTTGTTTGATGAGATCGACGAGGTTGAAGGGGATGCCGAGCTCGTGGAAGAGGTTGTTGTCGATGACGTGCTGCGCGGCCGCGACAAACATCTCGTATAGCTCGTTCGCCGCTTCGTAGTACGCATCCGCCTCCGCAGCGCTCACGCGCACGATCTCGTCGCTGACGTAAGGGGTCTCGTCTGCGTCCGTGTGCCAGTAAAAGCCGAGCTTTTCGAGATATTCGTTGCTTAACGGCGTTATCTTTTTTAGTTGCATTTTTATCCTTTTTTTTAAAATTTTAACTCATTTGCGCCGCGATCTTTGCAGCCTTTGCGAGCTTTTGATACGCATACGTC
>CAUSBF010000104.1:0-6336 GCA_963529595.1 uncultured Campylobacter sp. | reverse complement strand
GCATATAGCCTATCAGCTTACCGGTTGATCTTTGGGTCAAAGGCGGAGGTCTCATAAACGGCGAGTAGTTGTGATCATCGTCTTTGGTAACCAAATAATCTTGACCTACCAAGAACATCAAAATATCTAGCTGAGTGAGCGGATAATCTTTTGCGTTGATTGCAACGTTAAAATTAAAATCCTTGTATCTTAGCTTTAGATTATTTTCTACAAAAACCTCGATCGCAGGAATTTTACCGATATCCGTTCCGATATAGACATTTTGAATATTGACGTTGTAAATTTTACTAATACCGTTCAACACGTCGTTGATGTAGTAAAACATATCGTCAAAAATTTGGATCATATAATCGCGTTCGGTCGGATTTTCTAAATTTACTCCCTGTTTGGAGAGCAGTCTATAAAAGCTCTCTTCATCGACTCTGCTACCGACTAGCTCGACATATTTTTCATGCAAAAATTTTAGGTTGTATCTTACTTGACGAGATTGAAAATATTCGCCGTTTTGATACACTACCAAAAACGCATCGTCGCGCTGCAAGTAGATGAAGCAGTCGATTCCGTCGCGAGTTAAGACGCCTCTATTATACAAGCCCTCGTATAAAAACGGAGCCATAGCCACATAGTCGATGTAGTTCGTCCTAGCGGCGATCGCATCGAATTCTGAAGTGAGTTTGGCATTATCTACGACAAAGACGTTGAAAATTCTATCATCGCCACCAGCGCCTATTACCTCACTATAAGTGATTTTGTAATCCAAAGCGGTGTCAAGCCCCAGCTCCTCATACACCTTAACGACGATCGCATCTAAAAGATCCGCGTCCTCTACCGATCTGCTTATCTCGACCGTCGCAGTCATTATATCCTTATACGGAATATATGAGACGTAAGTTTCCTTCGCACGATTCGCTTTTGAGAAGTCGTGCTCGAAAACTTCATTCTCACTTAGACCGAATATGGTTTGCGTGACTTTGTTAATCGCAACAATCGAACTAGCATTTTTACTATTCTTTGCCATAACACTCCACTTCCAAATGAAATTTTCTACGCTGCTAATACTAATAGAAATAAAATAAAATGTCAATAGATAAAATCGGTTTTTACCCTAAATTCGTCATTTTTCCAGCTTTTTTTTACAAAAACTGTTAATTTTAAGTAAATTTTGACCTTAGAAAAATTTGAAATTAACTTTTTGGCTCGAATTCCGATCCGCTTGATCGCCTCGCCATTTTTGCCGATCAACATCTCTTTGTGGGAATTGGTGTCCGTTATGATCCGCGCATACACCGAGATCAGGCCCGGTTTTTCCACTATTTTTTCCATCACGACGTCGCTGCAATACGGGATCTCATCGCTCATACTCTCAAAGATCGCCTCAAGTATGAAGTCGCGATAAATTTCGCGTTCGTTCGTCGCACTTAAAATTTCGGGATCGTAAAAATACTCATGCTCGGGTAAAATTTTACAAATTTCGTCCAGAACCTGCTTTTTATAGACCTTTTTTTTGATGCTAACAGGGATTATCGCCTCAAATTTATCGGTAAATTTTTGATATTGCAGCAGCTTTTGCACGATCTTTTCGTCATTTACTTCGTCTATTTTGGTTAAAATCACGATGTGTTTGGTGCCTGCGTTTAAATTTAAAAATTTTTCGTATTCAGAGATCTCATCGTGCACGGGCGCCACAAACAGCACCAAATCGCAGCCCTCAATCGCTCCGAGCGCCCCTTCGACCATCAGCTTATTCATCAGCTTGGCGCTTTCATGCAGCCCCGGCGTATCCGTGAAAATCACCTGATCTGCGCCATTCATTGCGATGCCGCTAATCTTGCGGCGCGTGGCGTTGATTTTATGCGAAACGAGCGAAATTTTCTCGCCGCAGAGATAATTTAACAGCGAGCTCTTGCCCGCATTGGTCCGCCCGATGAGCGTTACAAATCCGCTTTTCATATTTTCCTTAAATTTATAAAATTTTATCCTGCTCGCGACCGCAGCGTTAAGCTCCGATGGGCAAATTTAAAATCTCGTTTTGCGCAGGCTGGCTCTTGCACGAGCGGCTGAAATTTGAAATTCCGCCATCACATAAGCGGGTAAAATTTCAAAATTTTAAGCCGCGCGGTAGCGATAAATTTTACCCGCCTCAGCGCAGAATTTTATCTATCCAGAATCTCGCGGGCCGCGAATCCTGCAACTTCGTAAATTATCTGCGAAATTTTAAATTTTATCCCACGCCGACATTATATATAGTCAGCGCTGCATAAAATTTAGATCGTTCCTGAAATTTTACAGACTTAAAATTTAAAAGGACGAAATTCTGCGCATTTTTAAAATTTCGCTAAATCTCAAACCTAAAATTCTAACGCTTTGCAAATTTCAAAAGCGCAAAATTCTGCGACTACGCAGAATTCTAAAAGTAGCTACCGCGTCGCCTTATAAAATGTATTTCGCCAGATCCTCGTCGCTTGCGATGTCTGCGAGCTTTTCGCTTACGAGCTTCTCATCCACGACGATCTTTTGCCCTTTAAACTTATCCGCTTCGAAGCTGATATCCTCAAGCACCTTTTCCATTATCGTATGTAGCCTTCTAGCGCCGATGTCCTCGACCTTTTCGTTCGTGCTTGCCGCAAATTTCGCGATCGCCTTGACCCCGTCCTCGCTAAACTCTAGCTCCACGCCCTCGGTCTTTAAAAGCGCCGAGTACTGCTTAAGAAGCGAATTTTTCGGCTTGGTTAAAATTTCGCACAGCGCCGCCTCATCTAAGCTATCAAGCTCGACGCGAAGCGGGAAACGCCCCTGAAGCTCGGGTATGAGATCGCTCGGCTTGCTGATATGAAAGGCGCCCGCGGCGATAAAAAGGATGTGATCGGTGTCGATATTGCCGAATTTCGTGCTTACGCTGCTGCCCTCCACGATCGGAAGCAGATCGCGCTGCACGCCCTCTTTGCTCGGATCCTGCCTGCCGCTATTGCCGCTTGAAACCGCCACCTTATCGATCTCATCGATAAAGATGATGCCCTCATTTTGCGCGCGCCTAACGGCTTCGGCTTTGATGCTCTCCATATCGAGAACCTTCTCGCTAGCCTCGCTTTTAAGGGCAACCTTGGCGTCTTTTACCTTCATCTCTTTTTTGCTTTTGCGCGTCGAAATTCCGATTACTTTGATGAAGCTTTCCTGCATATTCGCCATCTCAGGCGGCAAATTCGGATTTGACTCAAGCGCATTTTCGCTTACTTCGATCTCGATACTAAGATCGTCCAGATCGCCGCGCTCGAGCTTGGCCGCCATTTTTTCGTAACTTTTTTCGTAATCTGCAACCTTCTCCTCGCTCGCTCCGCGCGGAAGCGGCGGAAGGACTTTTTCTAAAATTTTACGCTTGATGTAATCATCAATCTTATCTTTATTTTTTTCAAATTCCTCGCCGCGAACTAAATTTACCGACGCGGCGGCCAGATCGCGCACCATGCTCTCCACGTCGCGCCCCACGAAGCCTACTTCAGTATATTTGCTCGCCTCGACCTTGATAAAAGGAAGCCCAAACATCTTCGAAAGTCTGCGCGCGATCTCGGTCTTGCCCACGCCGGTAGAGCCGATCATTAGGATGTTTTTGGGCATCACCTCGTTTTTCATCTCATCTTCAAGCGCCATTCTGCGGTAGCGATTTCGCAAAGCCACCGCTATCGTGCGTTTGGCGCTATTTTGTCCGATTATATATTCGTCTAATTTCTCTACAATCTCTCGTGGCGTCATCATCTCTTTTCGTCCCAAATTGCGTATGTTTTGATGTTTTCATTCGTGTAAATGCAAATCTCGCCCGCGATCTTAAGACTCTGCTTTACTAGCTCCTCTTCGTCTAGGCTTGCAAATTTATCCAAAGCTCGCGCCGCGCTAAGAGCGTAATTTCCGCCGCTTCCGATCGCTGCGATCTTGCCGTCGTCCGGCTCTACCACGTCGCCCGTGCCGCTAAGCAAAAAGATATTTTTGCGGTCCAGCACCAGCATCATCGCTTCGAGCTTTCGCAGATACTTATCCTTGCGCCACTGCTTGCTAAATTCTATCACCGCCCTTAAAAGATCGCCTTTTGCGCCATCTAAGCACTTCTCAAACATATCAAAAAGATTAAACGCATCGGCAGTGCTGCCCGCAAAGCCCGCCAAGACGTTGCCCTCTTTACCGATCTTTCGAATTTTAGTCGCATTGCCCTTTAAGACGGTGTTTCCGAACGTCACCTGCCCGTCGCCGCCGATGACAGAGGCCTTCGCGCCTTTGTAGGCTAAAATGGTAGTCGCTTCAAACACTAGCCACCTCTATCTCAAATTTAGCGCTTATGCCGTGCTTTAGCTTGGCATTTACGTCGTAGATCCCGGTCGTTTTGATGGCTTCGGTTTCTAAAATTTTCTTATCTATTTCGATCCCCTTTTGCTCTTTTAGCGCGGTTGCGATCTCATCTTTGGTCACCGAGCCGAAAAGCGCGCCGCTCTCACCCGTCTGTTTTACGATCTTTACGCGGATCTTAGCTAGCTCCTCGGCTAGTTTTTGCAAGCTTGCGACCTCGTATTTTTCAAGCTCGGCTTGCTTTTTCTTATCCGCTTCAAATTTACGCAAAACCTCAGTCGTAGCGGCTTTGGCGTAACCTTTGCCGATTAGGAAGTTGTTGCCGTAGCCGTCCTTGACCTCCTTTACCTCGCCCGCCTTTCCGAGCCCCTTAACGTCTTTAATCAGTAATACTTTCATCTATTATCCTTTTAAATTTAGCTTTAAATTTATAAAATTTTATAAGCGGCGCGGGCGGATCTAAAATTTCGTGAAATTTTATGAAATTCGCCCGCAGCCGCTCGCTACTTTTCCGATAAATTTTAAAATTTCGTTTTGTTAAATTTGCCTGCACACCTTGCCGACCGCTATGAGTCAAAATTTCAGCTAAAGCTTGCGTCCGTTCTTTCCCGCGATGATAAATCTTAGCGCACTTAGCTTGATAAATCCGTCGCCGTCTTTTTGATTAAAAACTTTATCCTCTTCAAACGTCACGAAATCGGTATTAAACAAACTATCGCTCTTACTCTCCCTGCCCAGCACGGTCACGTTGCCCTTATAAAGCTCTAGCTTAACCTTGCCGTTTACGTGCTCTTGGGATTTGTTTATCAGCTCTTGAAGCAGCAAGCGCTCCGGGCTGAACCAAAAGCCGTTGTAGATAAGCTCGGCGTAACGCGGCATTAGATCGTCTTTTAGATGCGCCGCACCGCGATCTAGCGTGATGCTCTCGATCGCGCGGTGAGCCTTTAGCATGATCGTGCCACCCGGAGTTTCGTAGCAGCCGCGACTCTTCATGCCAACGTAGCGATTTTCTACAAGATCGAGTCTGCCGATGCCGTTTTTAGCGCCGAGCTCGTTAAGCGCTGCTAGCATCTCGTGCGGCTTAAGCGCTTTGCCATTTAGCTTTACGGGATCGCCGTGTTTGTATTCAATCTCGATGATCTCGCTCTTATCTGGCGCATTTTTAGGGCTTACGGTCCATCGCCACATATCCTCTTCAGGCGCATGGGCGGGATCTTCCAGCACCAAGCCCTCGTAGGAGATGTGAAGGATATTCGCATCCATCGAATACGGCGACTTGCCGAGCTTTGAAGCGATATCGATGCCGTTTTTCTTAGCGTAGGCAAGCAGCTTCTCACGAGAGTTCAGATCCCACAGCCTCCACGGCGCAATCACCTTAATATCGGGATTTAGCGCATATGCGCCAAGCTCGAAGCGGACTTGGTCGTTACCCTTACCGGTAGCGCCGTGGCTTATGGCATCCGCGCCAGTTTTTTTAGCAATTTCGACTAGCTTTTTAGCAATCAGCGGGCGCGCGATCGATGTGCCCAAAAGATACTCGCCCTCATAAACGGCATTTGCGCGAAACATCGGAAATACGTAATCGCGCACAAATTCCTCGCGCAGATCCTCTACGAAGATATTTTCCTTTTTGATGCCCAGTTTCACAGCTTTGTTTTTGATCGGCTCCAAATCCTCATTCTGACCGATATCTGCGGTGAAAGTCACCACATCGCAGCCGTAAGTATCGCCGAGCCACTTTAAAATAATACTAGTATCTAGTCCTCCGGAATACGCCAAAACGACCTTTTTTACATCTTTTGCCATCTCAAATCCTTTACGTAAAATTTGGCGAAATTCTACCAAAAATAGTTTAATAGTTGCTTTTAAGGCAAATATCGCTAAACTCACGCCTATGAGAATCGATAAATTTTTAAACGCAGTCAATATCACCAAGCGGCGCGCCATTAGCGAAGATATGTGCAAAAGCGGCGTCGTAGCCGTAAACGGCGTCGTAGCAAAGCC
>CAUSBF010000103.1:0-6338 GCA_963529595.1 uncultured Campylobacter sp. | reverse complement strand
GCACCTGATGATATGGCTGCTATCGCTGCGCTGGATACAGGCAAGACGCTATTTTCCGACCACAGAGATGACAGCATGGTAAAACGGATTATAAACTGGATGAAGGATAATACGCCAAAACAATAAAAGCAGGCCTATTTTTCGATCACCGCGACCTGCAATGGGTCAAAAGACTAAATAACTATAAATAAGGAGCAAGCAATGAAAAGACGCGATTTTATGAAAATTTCAGTAGGAGGAGCAGTAGCTATGAACAGTTTAAACGCAAAAGAAAACAATGCTGGCGAGAGGGTAGAAAAACCCAAAGTCCCATTCGCCAACCCGAGCAAAGAGGCTGCCGCAAATGCGGCTAAAAATCCGTTCGGCCTGGTTTACGGCGACGCGATAAGCAAAAACGAAGCGAGCAAGGTAAATTTGACGCCGGTAAGCTATAAATCTCGCGGCTTAGATATCGCGGCCAACGTCTATACGCCCGCAAATTTTGATCCTAACAAGAGTTACGCGGCCGTCGTCGTGGCGCATCCAAACGGCGGTGTGAAGGAGCAGGTAGCGGGCCTCTATGCGCAGCGCCTAGCGGAGCTTGGCTACGTCGCGATCGCCTTTGACGCGGCTTATCAGGGCGCTAGCGGGGGCATGCCGCGCAACGTCGATACGCCTGCAAACAGGATCGAGGATATCCGCGCGGCAGCCGATTTTTTGCTTAAATTTAAAGGCGTAGATCGCGACCGTATCGGAGTGCTAGGCATCTGCGGAGGCGGCGGATATACGCTAAAAGCCGCGCAGACTGATAAAATTTTCAAAGCCGTGGCGACGCTAAGTGCTTTTGATAGCGGACTAGCTAGGCGAAACGGCTTTTTGGACGCGCAAATTTCGACTATCCAGCAACGACTAAAAGACGCTAGCGACGCACGCGCCAAAGAGGTGCTAACGGGCGAGGTTGAATACGTGCCGGATCCAAATTTAACCGACGAGGAGATAGCCAAAATCACCAACGATCTTTACCGCGAGGGGCTAAAATACTACCACCGCACGCACGCGCATCCAAACTCCACCTTCGCATACACCAAAAGCAGTCTGCTAGATCTCATGAACTTCGACGCTGCGAGCAATATGGATCTAATCAATCAGCCGCTTTTGATGATGGTAGGCTCCAAAGCCGACAGCGCCTATATGAGCGAGCGAGCTTTCGCGGGCGCTAGCGGTACGCAGAAGAAGGAGTACTTTAAGATAGACGGAGCGCTACATATTGACACTTACTATAAGCCCGAATACGTGGACGTCGCGATGAAAAAGCTAGCCCAGTTTTACGGAGAAAATTTGTAAAAACGAATAAAAACAAAGGGTATGCGGTGAAAATTTTTAGAATTGTTTTAGCTATTTTATTCGCTTTAAATTTAAGCTCGGTAAAGGAGCAAGCGATGATAAATTTTAACGAGCTTCCGCACGCGGCAAAGCTTAGCGGGGCGCTTAGCAACAAACAGCTAGCGCTCGTTAGCGTGGCTGCTTATGCGGCGGCTGGCGATGCGGATAAACTAAAAGTCGCGCTGCAAAATGCAAGAGATGCCCTAAAAAGTCTTTAGCGGTTTTTGGTTATAGGGGTTAAATTTGAAAAAGTTTTTGATTTCGGCGCTATTTGCGGTGGCGCTAGCGGAAGGGCAAATGAACGATAATTTTACAAAAGAGAGCAAAATTTCAGACGTCGTCCATGATGCGGCGTTTGGTGATTACGGCAGGTTGCTTTTTCCTACAGATGCTGGTTACTTTAGCGGCGGTAGGCTCGGCGAGCTAAATTTGACGTGGTACGAGCATATCGATGCCGATAAAACGGTTGAAATTTTAAACTATCTAAAAGATCGCGCCAAAGCCGGCAAGCAGGTATTTTACGATATTTACTCAAATACCGAAAAAGTCGCCGATCCACGCAAAAATGATACTGGGCTTTTTTATTTTAAAGGCGAGCGGGGCAAGCCGTTTGCAGTGGTGGTCGCCGGAGGCGGCTTTGCCTATGTGGGCGCGATGCATGATAGTTTCCCGCACGCGCTTGAGCTTTCTAAAAAGGGCTACAACGCCTTTGCGTTGATCTACCGCCCGGGCGCTAGGAGCGGGGCGCAAGACCTTGCTCGTGCGATTAGCTTTATTTTTGAGCACGCAAAGGAGCTTGAGGTGGGAGCGGAGTTTTATTCGCTGTGGGGCGGCTCGGCCGGAGCTAGGCTTGCGGCGATGCTGGGAAGCTACGGCACGCAGGCTTTTGAGCAGGGCTCGCATCCGCGACCTGCAGCCGTGATAATGCAATATACGGGCTATTCGGATTTTACGCGAAACGATCCGCCGACCTTTGCCGTCGTTGGCGAAAACGACTGGATCGCAAGCCCCGGCGTGATGGAGAGACGGATACGAAATTTAGCCGCTACGGGCGTTAAAACGCAGTTTCGTAGCTACGCAAATTTAGGTCACGGATTTGGCTTAGGCACCGGCACGGCAGCACAGGGCTGGCTGGATGAGGCGGTCAAATTTTGGCAAGAACAGATGAGATAAAGGAAAGAAAATAAAATGAAAAAATTAAGCAAAATAATGGCTGGAGCGCTTGCTATGTGCTCCTTCGCGGCGGGCGAAAGTGCAGCAGGAAATATAAAATTTGAGCCCCAAAAGACGCTCGTAGTCTATTTTTCAGCAGGCGGCAATACGGCTAGAGCGGCAAATTTAATAGCACAAAATTTAGGTGCCGAGATAGTTGAACTAAAGCCCGTGCAGCCCTACACGAACGCTGATCTAAACTACAACGATCCAAAAAGTCGCGTTAGCCGAGAGCATGATGATACGTCGCTTAGGAAAGTGCCTTTGGCTAACGCTAAAATCGAAGGCTGGGAGAGCTATGATGTCGTTTTCGTAGGCTATCCGATCTGGTGGCACGATGCTGCGTGGCCGGTTGACGAGTTTATAAAAAATAACGATTTTAGCGGTAAAAAGGTGATCCCGTTTTGCACCGTTTATAGCTCAGGGCTTGAAAATAGCGATAAAAATTTAGCCAAAATGGCGGGAAGCGGCGAGTGGCTAGCGGGGAAGTGCTTCGGCGAGAGGCCGAGCGAAAAAGAGATAAAAGAGTGGCTTGCGAAATTTTAGGCGACTTTTGCACTTTGGCTTTAAATTTGTGATTAAATTTAAAGCCAACATAATGAAGATTTCTTAAAATTTTAAGTACGGTGGCGATACTGCGTGCATTAAATTTAAACACATGGGAAAACATCGCAAAAAATATAAACAAAGGAGAAAAGATGCAGGAAAAGCAGGTTTTGGTTAAAAAGGAAAATCTCGCCGTCTATGACAAGGTGAGCGATAAAATTTTTGCAGGCGGGCTGCCGAAAGTCACGCTACTTTTCGGCGCAACGTCTTATGCAAACGCAGGAGCAGCGCTAGTGCATTTTCCACGCGGAGTACGCACGGTATGGCACACGCATCCCGCGGGGCAAAATTTGATCGTCACGAGCGGTAAAATTTACACCGGCACGGCGGACGGAATCGTGCAAATCGCTCGTGCTGGCGACGTGGTGCTCTGCCCGCCCGATGTCAAACATTGGCACGGAGCCGGACTGCACGAAGACGGCGAGCACATCGCGGTAACCTTTGAAAAGGACGGCAAAAACGTAACGTGGCTGGAGCATCTAAGCGAAGACGAATATAAAAGCCTCATCGAAAAAGCGAACGCAAAGGATTCGGAGTAGTATCCTCCGGTAGAATTTGTGACAGTCGCCAGGCAAATTTTACGCGCCGTTAGGCGCATTTAAATTTATCCCTCGATGCTAAGCAGATCGCCGAAAATTTCTTTGCAATACTGAATGAAGCGTTTGGGAATTTTAACACCGCTGATATCTACGGTGATGGCGCTATCTTGGACTTCAAAAACGATAAGCTCGCTAGTGATTTTCACCGCCTTGCAGCCGTTATAGCATACGTCGCCATTGCACTCGGCGTATAAGCCGTTATGCGGTGCGTCTGCGTCCTCATACCGCCCGAGCTTGATCGGTCTTTGGAAAAGCAGATAGTTTTTATAGTCGTACTTATCGTCCGCAAGGCCTATCATATAATAATTCTCGGCGCTGTTTTTGGAAGCGGTCGCAACACCTGCTTTAAAATTTAGTCTAAACATAAATTCTGCTTTGGCAAAAAGCGACAAATTTTACCGCTTTAAGTTTACACGAGCTGTGCACCTGCACCTTTTACGACCTCGCCGATGACGTAGCCGTCAGTGTTTGCTAGCACAAAGTCCGCATTTTCTTTCGGAGCTACGACGATCATGCCAACGCCCATATTAAACGTCCTGATCATCTCGGCCGGCTCCACCTTTTGCGCGATGATTTTAAATATCTCAGGCGTGCGGATCGCGGCATGCTCGATCTTTGCACCCAGCCCCTCAGGGAATACGCGCGGTAGATTTTCCACTATGCCGCCACCCGTGATGTGCGCGAGCGCGTGGATCTTGTCTTTTAAATTTAAAAAGTCGCCGACGTAGATCCTGGTCGGTTCCAAAAGCACGTCGATAAGCGCGCGGCCACCTACTTTGTCGTCAAATTTTAGCCCCAGCTCGGCGACTACTTTGCGCGCGAGTGAGAAGCCGTTTGAGTGCAAGCCGCTGCTAGAAAGCGCGATGAGCACGTCGCCCTCGCGGACGAATTTTGAGCGGTCGATCTCGTCCTCTTCGGCGATACCCACGGCAAAGCCCGCAAGGTCGAAGTCGCCCTTTTCATACATCGAGGGCATCTCTGCCGTTTCGCCGCCGATAAGCGCGCAGCGCGCGAGTTTGCAGCCCTGCGCGATGCTTTTTACTACCTCTTTGGCATCTGCGATCTCGAGCTTCGCCGTCGCGTAGTAGTCGAGGAAAAATAGCGGCTCGGCGAAGTTACAGATGAGGTCGTTTACGCACATCGCGACGAGATCCTGTCCCACGCCGTCAAATTTGCGCGCGTCGATCGCGAGTCGCAGCTTTGTGCCCACGCCGTCGGTGGCGCCTAGGATCGCAGGTTTTTTGTAGCCTGCGGGCAACCTCACCGCACCCGAAAACGAGCCGATACCGCCTAAAACGTGCGGAGTTTGTGTCGCTTTTACGAACGGTTTTATCGCGTTTACGAAGTCATTTCCCGCGTCTATATCGACGCCTGCGTCTTTGTAGCTTATCAAATTTTATCCTCCAAGATGGTATAATTTCGCAGATTTTAGCTAAAATCGAATAAAAACGCTATAAAGGCTCACCTTGAAATTTAAACACGCCGTCGTCATCACTGGCAGCATTGGCAGCGGCAAGAGCGCGGTTTGCGAGCTGCTTCGTGATCGCGGATTTGAGATTATCGACGCCGATAAGATTTCGCACTGCGTTCTTGATCGCTACGCCGTGCAGGTGGCTGAAATTTTCGGCGCGCAATACGTCGTGCAAAAAGACGTGCAGGCCGAAAATTTAGGCTTGCACGCGGAATTTAGCGCTGGTTCAGGCGAGGAAATTTCGTCCGACTCCTGCGTTTCGGTGGACCGCAAAAAGCTGGGCGAGCTGGTGTTTAAAAACCCTGCAGGGCTTGCAAAGCTCGAAGCGTTGCTGCATCCAAAGATAACGGCTGAAATTTTATCGCAGGCGCAGGCTTTGGAGGCGAAAGGAAAGCTTTACTTTGTCGATATTCCGCTGTTTTTCGAGAGTAAGAGGTATGAGTTTTTTGATAAAGTGGCGGTCGTTTATGCGCCTAAAGATACGCTGATCGCGCGCGTGATGAAGCGAAACGGACTAGATCATGCCGCCGCAAAGCACCGCGTGGAGCTGCAAACGGATATCGAGCAAAAGCGCGCTATGGCGGATTTTGTGATAGACAATAGTGGCGATCTTGCCGCGCTTAAGGCGGCGGTGGAGAGATTTTTAAAAGGGCAAAAGATAAAATTTAGCCCTTTGCGCTAGAGCTCGTAAAATTTCTGCGCGAATTAAGATGAGACTAAAAATAAAGGAGAGATGATGAGGATCGGTAGCCGCGTCCAAAAGGGCGCTAAATTTCAAAATTTTAAAAGCACGCCGTTTAAAGAGAGGTTGAAATTTACGGCGCGAGCGGTTTTGCTCTCTGCGCTGTTTGCGACGAGCGCTACGGCGGAGATCGACGATCTAAGGAAGGGCTGCGCCGCGGGGAGCGAGAGAGATTGTAAAGAATTAAGTCGCGTGATAAATGAGCTACAGCGCAACTGCGACGCCGGCGGCGAGGAAAACGCGCTGGATTGCGCAAATTTGGGCTACGCATACGACTCAAATAGAAGCTTCAGGCAGGCCGCGCGCTATTACGACAGGGCGTGCAAGCTCGGCGAGCAGAAGGGCT
>CAUSBF010000102.1:0-6359 GCA_963529595.1 uncultured Campylobacter sp. | reverse complement strand
CCAGGGGGGTGCCGCCCCCGTGTGCCCCCGGCGTCTCCCACAGCGGCAGCAGCTCATACAGGCCCACGGGGGGCCGGTAACATGAACCAAATTTGACCCGGAAAGGATTTAAAATGAAAAAATCACTGTTTGCGTTGGCGTTTATCGCCTCTTTTGTATTTGCGGCGTCCGAGCTTGAGAAATTCGAAAAGGAGTGCGATGGCGGCAATATGGACTCTTGCGCTAGCGCCGCCGTACGATACGAAGATAGAACGAAGAAAATCGAACTGCTTCAAAAATCCTGCGACGGCGGTTATGGAACGGGCTGCGTAATGTTAGGCAACGAAATATTAGAAGAAAATCCCCAAAAAGCCATCGAACTTTATCAAAAAACTTGCAACGACGGCAATGAAGTAGGCTGCATAATGTTAAGCAATATGGGGATGCAGGATGATCCCCAAAAGGAAGTCGAGCGTCTTGAAAAAAAATGTAACGATGGAGATGTGGGTAGCTGCGGATTTTTAGGGGCTTTATATAATGACGGAGAGAAAATACAAAAGGACATATCAAAAGCGATCCTCTATTACGACAAAGCTTGCAACGGAGGGCATGAACTATCGTGCGGTCTTTTATCGGATATGTATCAAGCAGGAAAAGGCGTTAAAATGGACATAACAAAAGCGGCGGTCTATTATAAAAAAGGCTGCGATCTAAACTCCTTATTATCTTGCTCTAACTTTGCAAATTTTAATTACTATATCGCAAACGACAAAAAGAAGGCCACCGAGTATTATAAAAAAGCTTGTGATCTCGGTAAAAACAAAAAAATGCCTCTCTTATAAAACTATCGCCGGAGTTTAAAGAAATTTGGCAAAAATCCTGCGATATGTATGAAATCGGCAAATAATAAAACGGCGAATTGATAAAATTTGCGCCTACTACGGCTTGGACATAGACGGGACTTAGACGCAGCGGATACGCTCGCTTAATCCCGCCTCTGCTTAGACAACTTGCGAAACGAACGGCATACGAATTTGATGCCTTGAGGTTTAAATTTAAGCCCCCGGGCGGCTCGCCACAAATTTTATCCTCGCTCAATTTCGTGCCCGAAAGCGCGCATCGGCGGCGAGCCTGCGTAGATACGAAGCCGTGCCGCCTCATTCGCGCTCAAAACTGCGCGAGCTAAGTGGCAAAAATCGGCTCTGTAAATTTAATTTTACCAAAATCCATATTTCTTGATACCAAAGCGCTCAAATTTCAGGTAGAATATCGCCACATAAAATCAAGGCGGTAAAATGAGAAAATTTATAGTCGTTCGCGGACACGCGGGCTCTGGTAAAACGACTTTCGCAAAAGAGAAAATTAAAGAATTTAAAAACGAATATCCGCAGGCGCAAATTTATCATCTGGAAAACGATATGTTTTTAACTGATGAGGCGGGGATTTATACTTGGTCGCCGAAGCTTTTGGAGGACGCGAAGCGCAAGGTCGCCCGCGAGATAAAGCAGGCGTATAAATTTGCCCTGGAAAACAAGACCAAAGATGTTCTTATCGTGCTTAGCAACGTAAGTGCGCGCACCAAAGAGCTGTTAAGCCTAAAAGAGCAAGCCGCTCAAAATGGATTTATTTTTGAATGCTTTAGAATGCAAAATTTCTTCGCCTCCGAGCACGGCGTCGATGAAGATACCGTGATAGCGATGTTTATCAAGGTCGCAAACAACAAAATAGAGGGCGAAATTTTGATCCCGCCCGTTAATCCTATGGGCGAAAGCGTAGCGCAAAAGATCAAAGACGCGGCGGCTCTAAATAGGCGCGATCTGCCCTTTGATGCGGCGCAAAACACCTACGTAACGAAAAAATATATCGCCGCCACGCAGGATAAAAGGCTCTGGAGTGCGCGTCAAAGCGAGCTTTATCCCGAGCTTCGCACCTACAAATACTCAAAACGCGTCTTTTTCAAAGCCGATTGGGATAAGGCGTTGCTTGAGATGCGCGGGCTCATAATGGACGATGATCTAAATATCATCGTGCGTCCGTTTAAAAAGGTCTATAACTACTCGGAATTTACCTCGCGCAAAAGCCTTTATCCTATCGATATCACAGACGATACGCCCGTGCTTGCCGTGCGAAAGGTAAACGGCTTTTTGGGGTGTTGCACCTACGTAGATATCGGCGAAAGCGGCGCGAGCTTTAACCGCCGCGTCATCTACTCCACGACGGGATCGACCGATAGTAGATTTGCGCAGATGGCGCGCGAGCACTGCTGTAAATTTGAAGAGATTTTCAAACGCTATCCAAATAAAACTTTTTTATTTGAGATCACCGACGAGAGCGATCCGCACATCGTAGAAGAGGAGCTCGGCGAGACCTTTATTGGGCTTATCGACGCTAAAACCGGCGCGCAAGAGAGCGAATTCGAGCTGGATAAAATCGCCGCAAGCACTGCCGCAGCGTTAAAAAGACCTTTTTATAAAGAGGGCGAGCAGTATTTAAAAACGAGCTTTGCGGAGCTTAAAAATATAGTCAAAGAGGCGAAATTCGAGGGCTTTATGGTGTATATCCCGAGCCAAAACGATTTTTGCTTTAAGATGAAAACGCCTTATTATCTCGTGAATAAATTTTTCGCTCGCAGTAAAAACGAGGCGCTTTCCGGCAAACTGGATAAAACCAAGCTTGATGAGGAATTTCACCCATTGGTCGATCACATCAAAGCAAACGAACGGGAATTTAGATCCCTTGACGAGCAGGGCAAGCTAGGCTTTATAAAAGAATTTTTAGAAAAAATTTAACGATTGCCGTGCGAATATTTGACGCCGTGCAAATTTACGTAAAGCTCAAATTTGATGCAGCGATTAAAGCTTAAAGGAAAAATGATGATATTTTTTACCTCCGATTTGCATTTTTATCACGCAAATATTATGAAATACTGCCCTAAATTTAGGGCTTTTAACGACGTAAGCGAGATGAACGAAAAGCTAATAGAGCTCTGGAATGCCGTAGTGGGGCCCGAGGATACGGTTTATGATCTGGGCGATTTTGCATTTTGTAATAAATTAAAGGATCTAAAAAGCGTCGCGCGTAGGCTAAACGGCTCGCATGTGCTGATTTTAGGCAACCACGATACGCTCATCAGCCAAAACAAAGAAGCGCTGCTACGCGAACTAAAAGACGACGGAAATCCTATCTTTAGCGATATCCTGCACTACAAGGAGCTAAATTTTGACGGCGGCGCGGGCGCGATAAAGGACGGCAAAACAGGTATGAGCATCTGTATGTTTCACTATCCCGTAGAGGAGCACAACCTCGCCTCGAAAGTCTCTTTTATGCTTCACGGACACTTGGACGACCGCGCTTCAAGGCTGGAGGGGCGCAGACTAAACGTAGCCTTTGTGTCGCACGGCAAAATTTTAAGCTTAGACGAGATAGTGCAAATTTTAGGGCAAAGGCAAATCTCGACAAGATATTCGTGATCCTGGCTAAACACGGACAGCCACAGCATTGATTTAAGCGTAGCCTACTGCAACATCTTGCAAAAGCACCCGCATAATACGGGAATAGGCAAAGGGCTAGGCGGCATCTTTATCGATAAGCACGCACACACAGGCTTTGCGTGGACGAAAGATAAGCTCGGCATGTATCACGGCGAAGCAACTCGCCGAGCGGCAAGAATGGGAGACGGGATAGCTTCCGTCGAGTATCAAAACCCAAAATACGCGCCTTTTGCACTAGCTATGAATACGGCGCGTATGAGGCAGCCTAGCAAGGGCGAACCCAATCGGTGCGCGGGCAAAATTCGCGGAATTTTGCCGATTGTCGCGCGCGGTTTTATCTAGGCTGCTGCAAATTTTATCCGTAGCCGCCGCGATCTTGTCTGCGTCCAAATAAAATTTAACGAAATTCCGTAGAATTTTACGCTATGTCTTTTGCAAACCGGCGGACGAAATTTTGCGAGCGCAACCGAATTGCATGCGCAAATTCCGCCGTCAAATTATAATCTGGCGCAAATTTTTACGAACTGAATCGCTAGCTAAATTTAAACCCACGCGGTTAAGCCTAGCAAGCCCGCCTGCTAAAATTTTATTCGCGCAGAATTTCATTTGTGTAAAGTTAAAATTCCAGCCGAAACTCCGTCTTTCCCAGCTCGCTCCTGCACGAAATTTTAAGCCCGAGCTCGTCGCAGTATTTTTTCACGATAAAAAGCCCAATACCAAAGCTGCCGTTGCGCTCGTCAAATCGGGTGTAAAGCTCGAAAATATGCGGCAAATTTTGCCGCGTGATGCCTACGCCGCTGTTTTTGATGCGAAGAGAGCGCTCGCGCAAGCTTACCTCGACGCAGCCGAGCTCGTCGCAATATTTTATCGCGTTGTCAAGCAGATTATCGATGATCTTTCGTAGCTTAAACCCATCCGCGCAAAAGGCTACCGGGCGCAGATCGGCGCGTAGATTTATGTGCTTTTGCTCAGCAGAGACGCCGAAATACTCGATACGACTTTGCAGCAGCTCGCCTAAATTTACCTCCCGCCCGCTGCCGCTTTTGTTTAAGCTTAGCGCGGTTAGATCCTCAAAGAGCGCGTTTATCGTATTTGCGCCCGTCTTGATATTGCCTAGATATTTTTTCGGCTCGGTTTCAAAAAGCTCGATACTCATCAAAATCACGCTAAGCGGAGTTTTTATCTCGTGCGTCGTGTCGCGGATGAAGCCATTTAGAAACTCGATCTTTTCATAAAGCGGGCGCAGCGAAAGGCGGATGATAAAATACGCGATCAACAAAATAAGCGCCAAAACAAGCGCGCTTGCGGCTAAAATTTTAAGCTTCAGCGCCGCGAGCTTACCCTCAAGCGCTTCCGTTTTGATCGCTACGTAGTACTCCGTGCCGTCCTTGGCGGTGAGATTAAACTGCTCGATCCTGCTAGACCCCTCCATATACACGCGCGGTGCGTCATCCTTCGGCTCGAAATCCCGCGCGATCTCATCGCTACTATTCAGATCCGCAGCGTATGCCTGCATAGCGTCGAAATCGCCCTCATTTAGGCGCCCGCCGCGCGCTAGCTTAGCCTCTAAGCCGTGTTTGAAATCTCTGATCGCAAAGGCATCGCGATCCGCGATAAAAAACTTCTCCCGCTCGTAAAATACGCTGCTTACCAGCGCTAAAAACAAGACGCTGGTGAGCGTGTAGAGCAAAAAAATCGGTAGAATTTGACGCATTTTGGACACGGCGCGCTCCTAGAGATATTTGTAGCCGAGCTTGGAAGCGTTTATGATGCGATCCTTGCCCAAAATTTTTCGCAGCTCCGCGATATAAACGCGCAGGCTAAGCTCGCTCGGACTCTCGTCGTAGTCCCACAGCGCGGCGAAAATTTCATCCTTACTAAGGAATTTATCGCGGTTTTTCAAAAGCAGAGCAAGAAGCCGCGCCTGCTTTTGCGGCATCGGCACGGCTCTTCCGTCGCGATAAAGCGCGTGCTGAGCCATATCGAAGCTAAAATCTCCGCCGATATTTTCGCGTCTGGCGGCGTTGTGGACGAAAGTGCGCTTTAGTAGATTATCCACGCGCAGGGCTAGCTCTTTTAGCTCGAAGGGCTTTTTGAGATAGTCGTCGCAGCCGCTTCTAAAGCCGCTTTCGACGTCTTGCAGAGTGTTTAGCGACGTCGTGAAAATACACGGAGCGCCGCGCCCGGCCTCGCGCAACTCGCGAAGTAGCGCAAAGCCGCTGCCGCCGATGATTTTGACGTCGAAGATCCACAGATCGAAGCTCTTTTCGTATGCTAATGAAAGCGCCTCGTCATAGCTTTTGCTGCCGCTTACCTCGTGCCCCGCGCCGCGCATGTAGGTGCACATCATGTCTAGCAGCATCCCCTCGTCCTCGACGATCAAAACTCTTGCCATAGCCCGCCTCCTCGCGTAGAATTTTTGAAATTATACCCTGTGAAATTCCACGTAAAATTTAATTGCAAAATTTCAGGGCAAATTTTATCATGGCGAAAACGGCGCGTCTTGGCTCAAAAGTATGCTTACTAAATTTAGGCTTGTAAGATTGCTCGCCTAGTATTATTCGCGCGGCGCGGCGCAAGAAACTAAAATTTTACGATATAAAATTTTCACGCCGCGGAATTTTAAAATTTACAGGCAAAACGCCGGGCTTTAAAATTCCGCCGCTACGAAATTTTAAAATTTCACGTCCTAAAATTTCGCCGCGCAGAATTTCAAAACATCGCCTGCGCCGATAAAATTTTGCGAAATTTCATCGGCGCTATGCCGCATAAGCTCCAAAGCTAAATTTTAAAATTTCTACGCCGCGATTTGATAAAGTAAAATTCCGCGCAAATGCTGCGCGGAACTACGTAGCTTGCGCGCGGGCGGCTATTGCTGCGTCATAGGAC
>CAUSBF010000101.1:0-6375 GCA_963529595.1 uncultured Campylobacter sp. | reverse complement strand
TTTTAATTCTCTGCGCCGGCTCTCGGCTCCATGCTTTCATATACAGAGCCCTCTTCCGCCCTCATCTGCTTTGCGATCTGCTCGTAAATTTCGATACTCTCCTTCGCTCGCTGCGTATCGATCTTTTCCATCGCAAAGCCAACGTGGATCAGCACATACTCTCCGACCACCGCGGGCTCGGGGAGCAGATCCAAGCTAACGCCGCGACGAACGCCCAGAGTCTCCACGGTGGCGAAATTATTTTCGTCGATTGAGATGATTTTTGAAGGGATTGAAAGGCACATTAACGAAATTCCTTCTTGTATTGTAGGAATTTCAGCCATTTTTCCACGCCCTCGCCGCTTTTACTATCAAGCGCGATGACGTCGGCTTTCGGATTGAGCTTGTGCACCTCGCGCACCACTTCATCCATATCGAAGTCAAAATGCGGTAGCAGCGCGGTTTTGGTGATTACGACACAGTCTGCGCGGCGAAATATCACGGGGTATTTTGCGATTTTATCGCTACCCTCGGGCACGCTTAGAAGCACTACGTTCAGGTGCGCGCCTACGTCAAATGCCGCAGGGCAGACGAGGTTTCCGACGTTTTCTATGAAAACTAGATCCAAGCCTTTCGTATCGATGTGATGAAGCCCCTCGTGAACCATAAAGGCATCCAGATGGCAGGTCTCGCCGGTGCTGATCTGATGGGCCTGCGCGCCCGCTTTTATGATGCGATCGGCGTCGCGGTTAGTCTCTAGATCGCCCTCGATGACACCGATTTTAAATTTGCCACTTTTGATAGTGGCCTCAAGTAGCGTCGTCTTACCGCTACCGGGGCTGCTCATCAAATTTAGACATAAAATTTTATCCTCATCCAGATGGGCTCTGTTGTGAGTGGCCTCCTTGTCGTTGGCGCTTAAAATTTTACTCATCACTTCGATCGTCTTGGCATCGCTGATAGCGACATTTGCGTGGATGTGATCGTGCGCGTCGTGCTCGTGATCGATCCCTGCCTCATGCATATGGGCGTGGGTGTGGACGGTGCCGTCCGCGTGGGTGTGGACATGCTCGTGTGTCATATCTGCGTGCGAATGGGCGTCCGCTTCGTGAGTGTGGCCGATGGAACAGCCGCAATCTTTACACATTTTTTCTCCTTGGATAATAAATTTTGCGCTTAAAATACCACGTTTTTGCTTTAAATGGCGTAAATTTGATAAATTTTATATCGAAGTGCGGAATTTTATGAAATTTAATGAGGCTTGAAATTTACGCGCTTCGTTTTCGTTTAAATTTAGTGCGCTGTTTGCGAAGGCTCGACGCAAAATTTAAAGCTAGCGAGCAAAGGCGTTGCTTTTAAATTTAATCGCCTGCTCGCAGACTGCAAGCCGCACGCCGTAAATTTAGGTATTGCGCGGCTGTGCAGCGGCTCAAAACAATAAAAAGTCGCCGTAGATAGAAGCGCTAAATTAAGGGCTTGCGAGCTGATTTTATCCGGCGCTCTAAATCTCGCGCGTGTTCTACGGCGCGGCGAACATCAACGCGGCGGCCGTTTTCATATCGATTTTACGCTAGCTCGGCTTTGCAAATGCGACACGAAAGCGGCGCCTATAAAATTTAGTCGCGAGCTGCGCCGATCTCGCGCCAGTGCGTAAATTTCAACTCGCGGCAAGAATGCTTTTTGATTAAAATTTATAAAATTTTGCGCTTTCGTTTGCCGCGTAAATTTAAACAAATTTTATTTGCACGCCTTGCGCAGCCGCCCTACCCGAATTCGCTACTCGATCAAGAATCGCGCTGCACAACTCGCAAAAGTCGCGCAACCGCTGCGTTTAAATTTAAAAGCGCGTAAAATTTAGCGCGACGCGCTGTTTTTAAAAATGCTCAAAAGCCTACGCTTCGGTGATTACCGCGTTTACGAGCTTGGAAAATTTTACCCCTTTTAGCGCGCCGATTTTGGCGCCGAGCCGCTCGATCTTTGAAATTTTATCCCGCATCGTGATCTCCTCGAAACAGTGGCGCTCGTCGATGTGGAAGTGGCTGGTGCTGACGATGGTGACGTTTGCGTGGTGCTCGATCTCTACGAGCTGCTCGATCAGATCGCTTTGGTGATGATCGTAAGCGATGCAAAGCACGCCCACGCAGTCCTCATCGCTATCTCCGTGAAGCACGCCCTCGACCATCTTTTCGCGGATCAGATCGCGGATAAACTCGCTGCGGCTTAGGTATTGCTTGGCGCGCACCATCTCATCGAGATCCTCAAAAAGCTTCGTCGGCAGCGAAATGCTAAATCTTACGGCGCTCTCTTTTTCCTCTTTTTTCATAGTTTCCCCCTATTTCGCGTATTTTGAACGTAATTTTACCGAAATTCCGCCCAAATATTAAGAATTTTGCGCTAATTTGGCTTATTCTTTAAAATTTAAAGCAAGGCACCCGCTTATTTTGAAATTTTGCTCGCGATTTCGCGTTGTATTTTAGTGCTAGCGCGATGAAATTTACCGGTACTACATTATTTTAAATTCTATCGCGAGCTTGCTCCAAATTTTAAAAGTCGGGCGCTAAATAGCGTCTTAGTTTGGGATTTGCGCAGTATCCAGCCGTGCGCCGCAGTAGAATTTTGCATCGATTGCCATAATAGTGCGCCGTGACGCTATGGCAGGCAACGGCGCGCCGTTAAATTTTAAAATTTAACGTTTCGGCTGCGACATATAAAGACAGCAAGGCGTAAATTTATTCGCTGATTTTGCGATTTTAGAAAAGCTAGCTGCGTGATTTTATCGCCGTAGCGTTAGAATTTACGTAAAGCGCAGGCAGGGCGCAGAGTTCATTAAATTTAGCGGCGAGATGAGACTAATAAATTTTACAAAGAGCGAGCATAACGGCTATAGTTGCGTTTTTTTGTGGACGAGCTTAGCACGAAATTTCGCTTAGATACGCCGCGAGCTGTCCGTATGCGATACCGCTGTCGTTGCAAGGAACGGCGCGGTTTAGATGAAATTTTATCCCTCGCGCGCGCAGCTTTTCGCACGTAAGATTTAGAAGCGTGGCGTTTTGAAAGACCCCGCCGCTTAGCGCGACCTCGAGCCCCGCGCCCTCGGCGAAATCGGTGATGAAATTTGCGATGGCGTTTATAAATTTCGTCGCGGCCAAGCGCGGCTCATCGCGCAAAGCTTGCAAAAATGCGTCTTTGTAATCGATCACGTAGCATTCGTCCTCAAAGCTCGGCGGCGCCTCACGACTTGAAGAATTTGCCGTAAAATTTGGCGCAGAATCCGCTACGCTCATCGATAAGTCATAATTGATTCCATACACAGAATTTAAACTCCGAGTGCTTGTCGAATTCGGCGCGTATATAAAATTTTGCTCGGTATCGCCGATTGTGGAATTTGCCGCGGAATTTTCCGCGTCGCTAGCCGAGCCGCAAACGTTCGCGGCGTTCGCGGCTGCGAATCTTTCACCGCTATTAGAATTCGTCGCGCGGCTATCGCGATTTATCGAGCCGATAAAATTTTCCGCTATTCGCACCGCGGCATCGATAGAATTTCCTCTGCAGACGCCGCTTTTATCCTCGCGTTCTGCGCTGCGGATAGGATTTTTTGCGGCGACAAATTTCTCGCTCGGGCTTGCTACGCCGCCGACGAGGCTTTTCTCGCTCAAAACCCCTACCCCATTCGCCCTTTTTAGCGCAAACTTGTAACTCTGCTCGCAGCCGTCGATATATAGGTTCTCAAGTCGCATGCCCGCTTCGCCGTCGAAGCTAACGGCTCGCAGGTCGCAAATGACCGCAGCAAACGCGTCGAATAGCCGTCCTAGCGAGCTTGAGCGGACGGCACGCGGCACGATTTTTTCTAAATTTGCTACTTCGCTCGCATTAAATTTTGCCAAAAACTCGCGCGCGGCGTCCTTTGCATTAAATTTAAACACGAGAGCAAGCGCAAGCTTGTAGATGTTTTTGATCGCGCTCTCGCCGCCGATAAGCGCGATCTCGTCAAATTTCGCCACGCGATTAAAGCCGAACTCGTTAAAAATCATCACTTCGCCGCCCCAGATCGTGCCGTCCGTGCCATAGCCGGTGCCGTCGAAGCAGAAGCCGAGGTATTTTTTGCCGCTGCCTAGCAGATTATTTTGCGCCAGATTCGACACCAGATGCGCGAAATGGTGCTGGTAGCGGATCACGGGGTATCCGCGCTGCTCGAAAAATCGCGTGTGCGAAAACTGCGGGTGCAGATCCGCGATGACGGCGTCAAACTTCAGCTCGTAAGCGCGCACAAACATATCCAAAAGCGCAAAAAATCGCTCATTCGTGGCGACGTTTTTAAGATCGCCGATGTAGGGCGAGATGAAAATTTGCCCGTCTTTGTAGATCGCAAACTCATTTTTAAGCTCCGCTCCGAGCGCTAGAAAAGTGCCTTTGGCGCGGAATTTGCTAGGGAAAATTTTTGGGTTCATTCCGCGAGAGGTTCGCAAAAACAGCGCGCGATTTAGAGCGTCCGCTTCGGCGGAGGAATTTGCGTTATTTTGGTTTTTTTGAGGCGCCGAATTTGTGCCGTCGCAGCTAGTTTTGGAAGTAAAATTTACGACGTCGCAACTTGTATCCGTATCGGAAGGTCTTTGCGAACTCTCAAAATTTAGCCCGTCTGTGGAATTTTCCTTAAAATTTTGCGGTGCGATAAGGATTTGTACGGTCGCAGAATTTTCGGTCTTGGCGCAAGTCGGAAGCGACTCGGAAATTGTGTTCGAATTGCAAGCCATTTTTGAATCAGGCACTAAAGTTCGCGCTCCAAACGGCGGTAAAAAGGCAATACTATCGTCGCTCGGCGTTAAAATTTCGCGGTCGTTATCCAGGTAAAACGAGATGACGCCGCCCAGCTTCGCGCGCAACTCCTCGCTGCTAAAAATAATGGGCTCGCCGCTAATGTTGGCGCTTGTGGCGACGATCGGACGATCAAAATATTCAAAAAGCAGTAGATGCACGCCGGTGTTGGCTAGGAAAATGCCGATTTTATTAAGGTCCGGCGCCACGCTTGGAGCTATAAAAATCATGCCTGCCTTAAAAATTGCCGAAAAGCTCGCGGGCAAACGCACGAAATCTCCCACGTTATCAAAATATGCGCCACGCGCGTCCGCCACACACGCCTGCGCAGAGCATGAACCTTGCAAATTTATCGTCTGTTGCGGACTGGGCTCGCATGCAGCACGCTGCAAGCCTACTCTATCCTTAGCATGTCGCAAGCCCTGAATATTCGCCGAATTTTGCGAAATAGACTCGTCCGTCGCAAACCTAGAATCAGGCTCATTCGCCACGCATCGTGAGTCTTGGCTATCCGCTGCGGGTTGTAAATTTAAATCATTAGTCATATGTCGCAGCTCTAGCCCGCCTTCTGCTTGCAGCGAGTTTAAATTTTTAGCCGCGCGTTGCAAATCAGACCCATCGTATGCGCGTTCTAGCTCGTTTACCGTGCTCTGCGAATCGTCTGCAGTTAGCATGTCGCAGGCGAAATTACGGCGCGCCGTTTTACTGAAAATTTGCGCATTCTGCAATCCACCATGCTCTGCACAATCTTCAGCGCCTTGCGTACTAAAATTTTGCGCTGCAGAATTGCGTAAATTTTGTAGCTCAGAGCCCTGCTCTTGCGCCGTCTCTTCTTGCTCACTCGCAAATCTCGGCGATATAGGATTTTTGCTTTGCGCCTTTAAATTTTGCGTGCCGGAATCCGCCGCAAAGCCCGTCAGCGTGCGCCAAACAAACTCACGCTTTTTTAAAATCACGATCGGCTTGGCATTGCAATCTATCAGCGCCTCTTCCTCTGCGCTTAAGCTCGCCGCGCGCCCCGCCTGCGCTGCGTCGTGACACATGATCGCAAAGGGCTTACTCGGGCGCTTTTTTAGCATTCGCAGCATGCGTACCGCGCGCTCGTTCGTCGCATCGCAAACGATATGAAAGCCGCCCATCCCCTTGATCGCGCCGATCTGTCCACGCCGCAAAAGCTCCGCCGTGCCCGCTATCGCCTCCTCGCCGCTTGATAAAATTTCGCCGCCCACGCCACATAAAAACAGCTGCGGACCGCAGTGCGGGCAGGAGATCGGCTCGGCGTGATAGCGGCGCGTGAGCGGATCCGTGTATTCGCCGCGGCAGAACTCGCACATCTCAAACGCCCTCATCGTGGTGTTTGCGCGGTCGTACGGCAGCGCGGCGATGATGCTAAGGCGCGGGCCGCAATCCGTGCAGTTGATAAATGGGTAGTGAAAGCGCGAATTTTGCGGGTCGTAAAACTCTTTTTTGCACTGATCGCAGATCGCAAAATCGGGCAAAATCGGATTAAATTTACGCCCATCCTTGGATTGCGTGATCTTAAAATCAGTAAAATTTTGCGCAAAATCTTGTGTATTTAGATCG
>CAUSBF010000100.1:0-6388 GCA_963529595.1 uncultured Campylobacter sp. | reverse complement strand
TCATAATGATATTTTGCCAAGCACTGATCTACACGATTTATAATATCATATTTCTTCAAGTCCTCTTTCGAAATATATTCCGCAACAAACGCCATTTTATTTTTCCTTTCTCGTATCTATTAATGCTACACTAAACTCATCCTTATCCTCCCAGCCTGGTCTAAATTTAAAATCAATCAAAATATCTCTCAATATTTTAATAACTTCATTATCTGGAATAATAGAATTTATAACATTTACCTCGATAATTTTCCACACCCTTTGAAATTTGCGTCCATCCACTTCTTGATCATATTCGTAGTCCAAAAGAATATCTAAATTATTTCCTTGAATATAAAGCCTCCATAGCTTTTTGCTCCCATAACCATAATCATACCCTTCATTTGGTAGTCTTTCAATTAAAAGAAACCAAATATCTTTTTGTCTATCAACAACAAAATTTCTAGGTAGTTCTTCATAATACGGACTATATTGATAAAAAATTTTGCTCAACCCGTATTTCTCATCATCCTCTTTAGTGATTATTGAATTTTCAAACGCCATTCTCTCCTCCTTAAGAAATTTAATAATCTTAGATTTTACGATATGTTTATATTCGCCTATACGCTAATAAATATAGCGTAGGAGGTAAATTTATAATTGATTTTCGCTTTGAACCCCACTCAATACTCTCGTTAAAATTTTTCAAATTCCGAAGCGCAGTTTAAATTTACAGCCACAGCTCGGCGCGCGCTAAAGCGCAGGCCGCCGCCGTATGTTTAAATCCCGCCACAAATCATGCGGTGTTTCAAATTTAAACGCTATGCGGATTACACGCTACGCGGGCTCGGTAAATTTCGGCGCGTCGCGATTAAATTTCGTCGCGTCGTACCTAAGCTTCTACCGCGTAGGGGATTTTATCTTTCACGCCGGCGCCCGCGAAGCCTTTAAGTCGTAGCAGGCAGCTGTCGCAAAGCCCGCACGCAGCGTCCTCACGCTCGTAGCAGCTCCACGTAAGCTCTAGCGGCACGCCGATTTCAAGCGCCAGCGATACGATCTGCGCCTTGCTAAGGTGCACGAGCGGGGTTTTGATGCGCGGATGAAAGTCGCGGCTCGTGCCCAGATCGAGCGCTCGCTCGAACGCACCGATAAACTCTGCGCCGCAGTCGGGATAGCCGCTGCCGTCCTCCTGCACCACGCCGATGAAAATCGCGTCGCAGCGCTCCTTCTCGGCGAGCGCGGCGGCGATGCTCAAAAACACGCCGTTGCGAAACGGCACGTAGGTGCTCGGCAGATCCGAAAACACGCTCTCGCCGCTTGGCGGTGAAATTTTATCGCTTTGGTTTTGCGGTAAAATTTTGCCCCCTGCGTGCTTTGATGAAATTTTATCGCCCTGCTGCGGCTCGGCTCCGCTTTGAAGTGAAATTTCACCTTCTTGAACCAGAATTTTGCTGCCCTGCGATGAAATTTTGTCGTCGCGAGCTAAAATTTTACCGCCTTGCAGCGAAAGCTCATCGTCCCCTAGTGGAATTTCACTCTCTTGCGTTAAAATTTCACCGCTCTGCACGCAGCTGTCTCGCGCCGAATCTACGGAGAGCGAAACGCCCGCGGAGCTCGTCATGAAATTTGACGCAGCAAAATTTTGCCCGCCAATCTCGGCATTAGTAGAATTTGCCGCAATATAATTTTGCCCGTCTAGGCGGGCGTTTTTGAAATTTACCGCGCTGTCAATCCTGGTGCCGGCAGAATTTGCCGCGCCGCAAAGCTCCGCAGCGCCCTTTCTGATCGGCAAAGTGCCGTCCGTAAGGGCACTGCCGCCGATTTGTGCTATAAAGCGAGCGTCTAAAATAAACCTCTTTGCGACCCCCAAATCGTCGCAAATTTTACCGAAGCACTCTTGCTCCTTGCCCATCGTGCGCTGATCGTAGTCAAAGTGCAGCGCCACGATCTCGTAACCTTCGCGCTTCGCGATATAGGCGCAAGTCGCACTGTCCATGCCGCCGCTGATCACGCATAAAGCTTTCATTTTCGTCCTTTTTTTTGCTAAAATTATACGAAAATTTTATAAAAGAGGGGTAAAAATGATACTTTGTGAGCAGCCCTATCCCGAAATTTTGGACGCTATCGCGGCGGAGCTGGGCGGCGGGAGCGTCGAGCTAATTTTCGTGCGCGGCGAGGAGATGCGGCAGCTAAATGAGCAAACGCGCGGCATCGATAAGACGACCGACGTGCTGAGCTTCCCGCTCGATCCTGCAGCGTTTGCGGGCTTCGGAGAGGATTTGAGCGAGGAGAATTCCGCGCATGAAAACAGCGGCGCTAAAATTCTAAACACTGCAAATTCTACTAATGAAAATACAGGCGCTGCGAATTCTGCGAGCGAAAATTTTAATACCATAAATTCCAAAAATTCCGAGGGCGAAAGTCCTGGCGATGAAAATTTAAAGAATGAAAATTTTGTCGGCAGGAATTTCGCTCCCGCGCTGCTCGGCTCGGTCGTGATAAATTTAGACCTCGTAGAGCTGAAAGCCGCGCAGCTGGGGCACGGCAGGGACGACGAGACGGCGCTGCTTTTTACGCACGGCTTGCTGCACGTGCTAGGTTACGATCACGAGAGCGACGGCGGGCAGATGCGCGCCAAGGAGTGCGAGATAATCGAGAAATTTCGCCTTCCAAAAAGCTTGATCGTGCGAACGGAGGGAAGCGAGGAGTAAGCTCTTCGAATGGCAAGTCGTATGGATCACGAAGTAAAGTTTATATTCGAGCAATAAATTTGAAGTGTCGAGGCATAAGTGACAAAAAATTTTGCGATATATTGAAAAATTTATTTGACGTTAGCAGAATGAATTCCTGCGCGTATTTTTAAGTAGAATTCTTATCGCATCAGATATTGCGGAAACGTTATACGACATATTTATGCCCCTTTTAATGAATTTTTATATGCTTTATTTAGTTGAAAAAATGTAAAAAATAAAACTAGCGCCAAGATAATTCCGCTGAATAAAAAGAGTTTTTGTTCAAAGAAATTTTGCCTAAGATCAACTTCGATGATTACTTTATTATCACAATCTCCAAATTCTACGATATGAAGATTAATCATTTTTAAGATTACGCATTTATTATTAATGTATCTGCTAAATATAAAATCACAAAAGTATTTTTCTTGATAGTCGTATTTATTTGTATCAATATGAAAGTCGATAAATTCCCAAGAAAAGATTTTGCCATTTCCCGCTACGGATATCTTGCAACCATTACCGCTTTTATAACTATGAAATCTAAAAAATTTCTCTACTGTTCCGGAAAAAATATATGGATTCCGCAAGGACTTCTCACTAGGTGCAACTACATAAGCGGCCAAAAAACATATAGGCATAAAAACCATAGAAAATACGGCAATCATTGCTAAAAAATTATGCTTTTTAGCAAAGCCGAATTTTATTAAATCATTACAATAATCCACGTAACGAAGCGGATTTTTCATTGTGTTCCTTTAGATAAACATAGATGGTAGCCCAAAAAGCGCACGCTATCGCAAGTTCGGTAATTAGACTTAACGGCTACCCTCGATACCCACAAAGTGCGAATGGGCGTACAAAATCCAACTGCACTTTCATTAAATTTCGAACGATACATTGATGTAT
The DNA here is from genome assembly GCA_963529595.1 of uncultured Campylobacter sp. Lineage (GTDB taxonomy): Bacteria > Campylobacterota > Campylobacteria > Campylobacterales > Campylobacteraceae > Campylobacter_B. The sequence goes on along the minus strand of CAUSBF010000100.1, from coordinate 2,768 downwards.
TGTATTGTGCGGCGGATTAAATGCTGCTTAATATTTTTATTACAAACGCGAAATAAAAAGCCTAGAAACAAAGGTTTGTACGAACTAGCTTCTACATCGCAATTATCAAATACCTTTTCTTGCAGCCCTCTTAATATTTAAGACCGCTATCTTTCGTAGTAAAATAAATTTCTACATTCGAAAAATAGGCAAATCTCGTAAATTCTCTAATTCTACCTTATATATGCCCTTTTGTAGGGGTATGCAAGCGATTGTAGCACTACTTGTGCCATAGTGTTTCTCACCTATATAAATACTTGTTTGCATATACATGGAGCGTAAATTCTTTATGTCTGCAAACACGGGTTTTAGCTTATAATAAAAATACTCCTTTCCGAGCCTAAATTTATTCTGCTCGCTATCTATTTTATATATCTTTAGGCTTAGTGGTATTTTGATGCCGCGCAGCTTGAGCACGGCAGAGATGACGAAACGGCGCTGCTTTTTACGCACGGTCTGCTGCACGTGCTAGGCTTTGACCACGAAGGCGACAACGGGCAGATGCGCGCCAAAGAGTGCGAGATAATCGAGAAATTTCGCCTTCCAAAAAGTCTGATCGTGCGAACGGAGGGAAGCGAGGAGTAAGCGCTGTATATCAAAAAGAGGAGAGCAAGGCATGTGCGGCGGCGTAAAATCTGAACAAAATTTTAAAAACGCAGATATGAAAGCAAAAAATAAGCGACCCAAAACCGCAGCTATAAAAGGATCTTTTAGGGTAAATTCGCCGTAGTTTCCCAACCAAAATTTTGCATACTTAAAGTTATCAATCGCAACTGAATGTGTTTGCATGGTATACTCCTTAACGATAAATTTTTGTATTTAAATACGAATTTATACAATTTATAGAAACGGATGTTCGCGAAACTTTGTCTTTAAATTTACTAATTTGAATAGAAACCGCTTTAAGACCGTTTATTAAATTTACGGAATCGATAAAAAGTAGATAATCTTCGCTCTTATATTTTATCGGTCCGAAATAAATCAGGGTATCTCCTGCGATCTTGTTTCGATAATCCTCAAAATCTGCCCTGCTATAATATGAATCGTATGAGGGGTCTTTTATAATTTTACTGCACTCTTGCGGATCTAGAATATACATAAAATTTGCAAAAGACATCTCGTATTGCCGAAAATCTCTATACGTCATAATATACAAAAGCTTATTATCAAATTTATATAACGTAAATCCTCGCCCGCTAAAGCCGTCTTTAATCGTTTTATTCATATCCATATACCAGCAATCGCCCATATTTTTCTTTAAAATGGGGTTATTGTAATCCGTCGTATCAAAAACCAGGGGATTTATTATATTTATATTTTTCCATTCGAACAGATCATCGTAAAAGTCGTTGCAGAAGTCTCTTTCTTTTGATAAATGCTCTTCATATTCTTTTTTGAGCGTTGTATTTCTATCTATTTGCCAAAAGCTAACGGTTTTTCCGTTGAAAGTGGTTTCTCCTTCTACCATACCGGAAGGATTGCTTCTTACTACTTTCCTATCATTAGCTTTCCATAAAGCTATTTTTAAATCAAAAGGAATTTCCGTATCGCTTACATCGTTTGCATTCGCAAATAGTACGAATGCGATCATTAAGATGAAAATATGAACCCACATAACCGCCCCTATCGATAAAGCTTCGTATTTACGTATGAATTGCTACAAACAGGCATTTGTAAAATACCGTCTTTAAATTTCCTGATTGTGACGTTGAATAGTTGTCCGCTGTGCGTATTGTCAAAATCTATGAAAAGTAGATAGTCTATATCTTTATAACGTATCGGTTCGGCATAAAACAGACGTGGTTTATATATGATATTGCCCGGAATTTCTAAATTTTCTCTGCTACGAGGATCTTTTATGATTTTACTACACTCTTTGGGATCTAAAATGTAAGCAAGATTTGCGAAATCATCCGTCTGATATATATAAGGAGTGGTTTTATAAATCATAATATACAAAAGCTTATTATCAAATTTATACAATGTAAATCCGCGCCCGCTAAAGCCGTCTCTAATAGTTTTATTCATATCCATATACCAGCAATCGCCCATATTTTTCTTTAAAATGGGGTTATTGTAATCCGTCGTATCAAAAACCAGGGGATTTATTATATTTATATTTTTCCATTCGAACAGATCATCGTAAAAGTCGTTGCAGAAGTCTCTTTCTTTTGATAAATGCTCTTCATATTCTTTTTTGAGCGTTGCATTATCTTCTATCGTAAAAAAATAAAAACTCTTGCCATTAAAAGTAGTTGCACCCCGGATCATAGGTTCGTGAAGAGCTTTTCTTACAACTTTTTTATCTTGAATTTTCCATAAAATAGGTTCCAGTTGCCATGGCATCGATAGATGCTTTATATCATCCGCTTTTGCGAACGATACGGCAAACAAGATCGCTAAAATAAAAGCACGAACTTGCATCCCTCACTCCTTAAAATGAGCTTTTGAAGCTTTAAAAGCGTTTTTTGTTATCGGTCGTATAAGCTTATACAACATAATTACTTAATCAAAGTATAAAATACATTATCGTATCCGTACAAATATGAATTTATGCATATGCCGTTAATTTATACGGCAGGCTATCAATATTTAAATTAACGATCAATTTTATTCACATTCATGAATATATGGATCTTTTAGGGTAAATTCGCCGTAATTTCCCAACCAAAATTTCGCATGCTCAAAATTGTCAATCACAAATGTCGCATGGTGCTCGCTATACACCC
>CAUSBF010000099.1:0-6434 GCA_963529595.1 uncultured Campylobacter sp. | reverse complement strand
AAGCAAAAAGCAAGGCTCCAGCGCGATTTTGTACAATTTAGACTACGATAGCGTCCTGCTCGTCGCGCCGTTAGAGGTCAAGGAGCTCAAAAAAGGCGAGCTCGTGCGCGTGATCTCGGTACCTAAAATTTAGTGCACGGCGGTTCGGAGGCGGTTACGAGGGCAGACGAAATTTTAACTGCCGTGAGGGTTAAAATTTTGCCGTCGCGAGACGTTAAATTTGGCTGCGAAGTTCGGCTTCGAGGTTTAAAAAGTTGAAATTTAGACCCAAATTGCACGCCGCGGCAGGCTTATTAGAATTTTTACCGCGCGGCGCTATGCAGCGAGTGCGCCAAAATCTTTGCCGCCGCGCAATTTTAGCCCAAGCTGTTTCACTGGCAAAATTCGGGTATTTACGAGAGATAAGCGAAAATGAAAGATAAATTTTATAGCGTCCGAGCGGGCGTTTTCGGCGAATACAAAGCAGGCGTAAAATGAGCCAGAGCCACCCTTTTAAGCCGATTTTTGATAAAAATTCTAAAATTTTAATCCTCGGCTCCTTTCCCTCCGTCGTTTCTCGTAAATTTGGCTTTTACTACGCAAATCCGCAAAATCGCTTCTGGCGGGTGCTGGCGCAAATTTTAAACGCGCCGCCGCCTGCAAGCATGGACGAAAAGATAAAATTCCTGCTCGCCCGCGGCATCGCTATCTACGACGCGGCGATCTGCTGCGAGATAAAGGGCTCGAGCGACGCCAAAATGACCGCCGTCGTGCCTGCAAATTTGGAGCCGATCTTTAGCGGCGCGCGCATCGTGCAGGTGTTCGCCAACGGCGGCAAGGCGCATGAAATCTGCGAAAAATACCTAAAAACTCAAATTTTAAATGCAACGGGCAAAGAGCTCGTCAAGCTGCCGTCTACGAGCCCAGCGAATGCAAATTTTAGCTTTGAGAGGCTCGTGCGCGAGTGGACGACCGTCGCGGATGTGTTGAAACTCGCCGAAATTTAGCGCTCAGCTCCGTTAAACAGCACGCAATAGACTTACGGACACGGTACGTGTCCAGCGCCCAAAATCAAATCCACAGCCCAAACTCCGCGAGGATTTATCTAAAATTTAGCTTCAAATTTTAAAATTCTCTAAATTTAACCGAGCCAAGGAAGCAAATATGAAAACCCGTAAAGCCGCGCAAAATTCGCTCAATTTGGGCTTAAATTTAATGCGAAATTTCACTTTTTCAAGCGCATTAAAGCTCCTGCTTCCGTTTTTAGCGCTAGGCGCGCAAGCTCTGGAGCCAAAAATCGTAATGAAGCCCGAGCCGGTCCTGAAAAACGGTCTGTATTTTGTAGCGGACAAGCCCTATAGCGGGACGCTCAAGGTGCTGCACTACAGCGCCGAGGATCTCTACGACGTAAATTTTATGGGCGTCGTCTACCCCAGGCTAAAGCCGCTACCGCCCACGCTAATCCGAGAGATTGACGTAAAGGACGGCACTGCGGTGCTTCAGCGCGATTACTTTGACGGCAGAGATAAGCCTTCAAACGAATATCCGCTAAAGGGCGGCCTGTACGACGGCGTCGCAAAGAGCTACTACGCAGACGGCGGCGAGCTGAAGTCGCAGAGCGAATACAAAGCCGGCAAGCGCGAGGGCTTTTACAAGCTGTATTATCAAAAAAGCGGCAAGCTAAAGCAGCAGGGCGCGTATAAAAATGATAGGCGCGAGGGCGTTTTCACCGACTACTACGAAAGCGGCGAAGTAAGCGCGCGCCATCCGTATAAGGGCGGGCTGCGAAACGGCAAGGACATGGATTATTACAAAAGCGGCAAAGTGCGCGGGGAGCGGAGCTACAAAGAGGGCAAGCGGCAAGGCGTGGAGAAATGGTATCACGCAAACGGCGCGCTAAGAGAGGTCGGCGCATACAAGGATGACCGTAAACAGGGCGTTTGGAAGTTGTTTTACGAGGACGGCAAGACGCGCATAGTCGAAAATTTCAAAGACGGCGAACGCGACGGCGCCGTGCGTGAATATTACGAGGGCGGCGCACTGCAGGGCGAATACGAGTTTGAGCGCGACAGGCAAACGGGCACGAGTAAGCAATACTACGCAAGCGGCGTGCTTGCGGCAAAGGTGATGTTCAGAGACGGGCGCAAACACGGGCTTTATGAAACATATCACGAAAACGGCGCGCTCAAGGCTAGAGTGACGTTCAAGGATGGCCTGGAGACGGGCACGGCGAAGCACTACTACGCAGACGGCAAGCTCGAAGCCGAGGGCGAGTTTGAGCGCGGTAGGCTCGTGCGCGCCAAAAAATACGACAAAAGCGGCAAGCTAATCAGTGACAAATCTGATAAAAACGGGCTAGCGAGAGAGTAAGGCGGGCTAAATTTTAAAATTTTAAGCGGATTTGGGACTTTGAGTAGGCTTAGAATTTTAAATAAGCCAGGAAATTTAAGCAGACGCGACTTTGAGTTTTCGGGGGCTGCAGCTTTGCATTTTCAATACTGGCTTTTTGCTTTAAGCGAGCAAGATTTTGCGTTTTTAAGCGCGGCTTCACGTCTTAAATAAATTTAGCTTTACCTTTCGAGCTAGCGCGGTTTTTAATTTTATTAGGCGTAGCTCTATACTTTAAATAGACACGACTTCGTGTTTCGATTGATCTCGGCTTCGCGTCTCGGACAAATTTTGATTGAGCGCGGCTATACGCTTTAAATAGGCGCGACTTTACGTTTCGAGCGAGTGCGGCTTTGAATTTTATTGAGTATGACTTTGGATTTAAGCGAACGTGGTTTGCACTTTTGGTTTGGCGTGCATGCCGCGCGACTAGTGCCGCCTTAACGGACTAATTTTATGTTTGTGAAGCGATGTGCTGCGTTTAAACGAGTAAAATTCTACGCCGGGCGGCTTTATGCGGCGCGCGAATACGGCTCGGCGCTTTAATTAACGAGGTCTCGCACAGCGCAGCTCGCCGCGTAATTTGAGCTGATGCGGTTAAAATTCCGTGCCATATTTTGACGCACATAGTGTGCGGGTGCGTCCGACGCGACATAGCTTGATTTCGATGCGGCTTGTCTTTTTCGCGTAACGAGCAACTTTGGCGCGGTGCAAATTTTTAAAATTTAAAGCGAAATTTCAAGCCGAAACGACGCTAAAAATTTTAACTGCCAAAAAGTAAAATTTGACGATCAAATTTTGTTAAATTTAGCCCGCGGTTCGCAAGCCGCAAGCCGTACTATTCAGGCCCAAATTTCAAATTTACCGCGACCTTGTCTTTGGCGCGGCAAATTTAATCTAGCTGATATTTTAAAATTTGCCGATCGCTTTATTAAACAAAATTTTACGAATAGGGCATGGGCGAACAAGGCAGGGAGGCAGAGAGTGCCTCCCTATATAATTACGGAAACAAAGAATGCGCTGCTTATTTCGGTATGAAAATTTCATGGGCTTATTTGCAACTTTAAAATTTTGCAAGATGCTCGCTCGTAGCGTTAAATTTCAATACGCGAGCGGTGGAAATTTTAAGAAAGCAGAGCTAGATAAAGCGAAATTTCGCATAAGGTCTGTGCAACGCGGTATTTGCGCACAAGATATAAGCGCTGAAAAGGAGAAGCTCTCGGAATTTGGCGCGTAACGAGCGGTGAACTATAGTCAAACAAACTTCAAATTAAAAATCTTAAATTTTAATCCGTGGACGCCAAATGGGTTCAAAATCAAATTTACGTAAATTTAGAGCGCGGCAAGCCGGGAGCGCTCTCAGAGCACTACAGGCCGTATAGCGCAGTATTCGTGCGGCAAAAGAAGCGTTGAAAGGCGGAGCTATTTGAAATTTAGCGCGCGACGGTCATAGGGAGCCGAAAATCCGCAGCGCTCGAAGCTGTGTAATGAAAACTCAAATCTAGCCGCAGCAGCCGCAATCGCAGCGTGAAGATGCGGCGGGGTGAAGTTCGCCGATGTAGAGCTTCACGGAGCCAAGCTCTTGCTTTTTCGCCCACGAATAGGCGTCGCTTGCGAAGCCGAAATCCGCAAAACGCAAGAAACTCTCCATGTAGGATTTGCGCGCATTTTGATAGTCTATGTAGTAGGAGTGCTCCCAAAGATCGCAGGCTAAAAGTGGAATTTTGCCGCGTGCGATCGGCGTGTCCGCGTTTTGCGTCGTGATGATTTCTAAATTTGCGCCGCTCTCGTCGCATACGAGCCAGCACCAGCCGCTGCCAAAAAGCCCCATCGCGCGCTTTAAAAACTCGCTTTTAAAATTTTCCATCCCGCCGAAAGCCTGCGCTAAAGCATCCTCCAGCTCGTCGCTAGGCTCGCTGGGCTGCGCGATACAGTCGAAGTAAAAATCGTGGTTGTAAATTTCAGAAGCGTTGTTAAAAATACGGCTAAAACCTAGGCAAATTTGATAAAGCTTTGAAATTTGCGAAAACTCGCACTCCTCGCCGTGCGCCTCCCTGAAAGACTGCGTGATGATCGTAAAAAGATCCGCGTTTTGTATCGGCGTGTCCGCTATATCTCGATTTAAGGCAGAGACGTAGTCCTCGCAAAGCCCGCCGTGATGAAATTTTAAGCTTTGCAAGCTCGCGATTTTATTCGCTCTCGGATCGAAAGGCAGCGCCCTGGATCTAAACACTAATAATCCTCGCTGTCCAAATCGCTATAATCGTTAAAACCGTCGTCGTCTTCGTAGCTGTAATCATCCTCGTCGTAGTTGTAGTTGTAACTCTCGTCGCCTCCGATTAAATCATCGTCCTCGTATTCGTCTTCATCGAACTCTTCGTCTTCGAAGTCATCGAAATCAGCCATTTTGCTCTCCTTTGTCGTTGGAATTTACTTTTGATTTTACGCATTCGCTTGCTATTTCCGGGATATTTTCGATATAAACGCTCTGTGATGGGAAGGCAAACGATAGTCCGTTTTGCTCCACGATCTCCATTATTTTAAATAAAACATCCTCTTTCGTTTGGATGAAATTTGCCCATATTACGGTTTTTGTGAAGCAGTAAACTAAAATATTAATGGACGAATCGCCAAAGCTATCTAACGCCACGAACATAGTGCTTTTATAGCCCGCTAAATCGTCGATAGAGACCATATTTTGTCTATAGCGCATACGAAAATCTTTGGAATTTAGCGCTGTATCGGCAGATTGAGCGATGCCCGGGTGAGATTTTAGCATCTCTTTGATATCGTTTACGCACTTTCGCAGTTGAGCCGTGCTCGCGCCGTATTCGACGCCTACGGTAAGCTTTAAATTCCGTCCTACCTTCCTGCGGCTCCAATTTTTGATATTTTGCGCCATTATGTTGGAATTCGGCACAAAAACAAGAGCGTTGTCAAAGGTTCTGATCGTCGTCTTTCTAAAGCCCGTTTCTACGACGTTTCCTTCTATGTCTCCTAATACGACCCAATCACCTTGTGAGAACGAGTTATCAAACAATAGCATCACGGATGAGAAGAAATTTGCGATGATGTCCTTGGTCGCAAATGCGATCGCAAGTCCGCCGATTCCAAGAGATGCCATAAGCGCCGAGATGTCAAAGCCTAGACGCTTTAGCACCAAAAGTGCGGCGATGATGATTACGATGACGTATAGAATTTTAACAACCAGATTTATGATATCTTTTCTGACGCCTTTTTTCGTGATGTTTCCAAGCACGATAATACCGTAACCGTCGATGATTTCGATGATGAGCCATGCCCAAAGTACCACGTAAACGATCGAGAATAAATTTGCAAATTTTATCGGCACGGGCGCCGGATAATAAAATATACTAAGACAGATATCGACCGAATAAGCGATCAGCAAAATACCCATCGGACGCTTGATGATGCCTACTACTTGCGTTTTTAGAGTTTCGCTATCCAGCGAAAAGCTTTTATTAAAGAATTTAAATACGAAATAGATGATGTTGGCAAGCAGTCTGCGAAGAGAGTAGAAAAATAGCGTAATCAGCGTGATTAGAATGAGCTTGCCGAAATTTACGTGGCTGAGTTTAAATGGAATTTTATCGTTGATATAATCGATGACCGATTTAAAATTTAAGCTCGTAAAAACCACGCTGCTTGCGAGCAGATCGCTATTTCGAGACAGATACGTAAGCACCTCGTCGTAGGTCTGCTTGTCGTTTTTCAAATCGTTGATTTTAGACTCTAAGGCGTCTATCTGCTCTTGACTACTTAGATTATTTTTCAAATCATTAAGTTTGCTAAAATCCCTAGTTTGGATATTTAGTAGCGTACTACTCAGCTCGCTTTCAAGCGCGCTTCTGCTTGCGCCGTTTACAAACATATCCTCAATTTTCATAAGCGAGGTATAAAAGATCTCTGCCATTTCCATCTTTTCTAAATCCGCGCTTGCATTTACGTATTCGGGAGAGCTCTGCTTTTTGGCATATTTTTTGAGCGTAGTTTGGATGTTCTTTTTATTTTGCGCATACGAGATTATGCTTTCGATATCCATATCC
>CAUSBF010000098.1:0-6485 GCA_963529595.1 uncultured Campylobacter sp. | reverse complement strand
TAGGTAAGATCGCTTTTGCCGTAAAAATCGCTCAAGTTTTGCACCTCAAAGAAGCTAAAAACTTCGTGGTTTCGGTAAATTCGCAGGCTAAAATCGCCGCTAGCGCCCATCTGCCCGTAATCAAAGGCGATGAAATAAAACCGCTGCGCGCTGGTGCAAATTTCGCGCGCAAAGCGAAAGTATCTGACCGGGATTTCGCCGCGCGAGATGCTGAATCTGCGCGCAAGGGTTAAAATTTCACGTTCTTTTATGGGGGCAAATTTTGCCGCACCGCTTTCGATAAAAAGCATATTTTCGCCGTCCACCGCCTCGCATTTAAAGGCGTCGAAAAGCTCATTTGCCACAAAGATCGCATCTTTAAATTTCGCCTCGCGCGCGCTTGTAAAGTGCTTTGGCACGATTTCGCCGCCGAAGCTCTCCGCAAAGCTCGCCCGCTGTAGCTCGCGCAGACGCTCGTGCGGCTCGATGATCGCAAAGCTAAATCTATCAAGTGCCGCCGCACCGCCCAGCGTAAAGATAGCCTGCGCTATGTCGCAAAGCAGACGCCCGTCGTGCGAGCCGATCTCTACGATAGCGATTTTAGCGCTATTTTGCGATTTTTTTGCGAGCGCGACATCTAAATTTAGTTCGTCAGGATTAACCGCAATGTTTTGATGCGATGCGCCCGAGCTTGCCGCCGTGTCTAAGCTTAACTCTTGCTTCGCGCCAAAATCCGCGCTTAGGCGTAAAATTTCGCGCGCGATGCAAATACCAAAGAAGCTCCCTACGCTCACGGCGGTGTAAAAATCGCCGCTCTTGCCGATTTTAGCGGCATTTGCGTAGTAGCTCTCGTTTAGCCAGCCCTCGAAAAAATCGCTAAATTTCACGCCCGCACTATCTCATCCAGGCTCTTGCGTAGGCGCGCAAAGCCCTCTTTGATCTCCGGTTTTTTGATATTTAGCGCAGGCAAAAATCTAAGGGTGCGCTTGCCGGATTTTAGGATCAAAAGTCCGTTTTGCAGGGCTTTGTTAAAGATCTCGCTCAGATTTTTTTCATCGTGCAACACGAGGCCTTGCATCAGACCGAGCCCCACGCGCTTTTCGATCAGGCTAGGATAGTCTGCGGCGAGCCCGTCTAATTTTTTGATAAATCTTTTTATAGTCTTATCAAGCTTGCCGCTCGCTTTTAAAAACTCTAGCTGCGAAAGCACCGCAAGCGCCGTAGAGGTCGCCAAAAAGTTACCGCCGAAAGTGCTGCCGTGCTCGCCCGGAGCGAAAATGTTTTGCTGCGCCACGCACGCGCCGATCGGCACGCCGCCCGCAAGCCCTTTGGCAAAGGTGATGATGTCGGGACGGATGCCGTAAATTTGCGACGTCGCAAACTCGCCCGTGCGATATACGCCGCACTGCACCTCGTCGGTGATCAAAAGCAGCTTTTTCTCTTTCAAAACCGCCGCCAGCCTTTGCACGCTCGCCTTATCCAGAGGCTTGATACCGCCCTCGCCCTGAACGAGCTCGATCATCACGGCGACGCTATTTTCATCGATATGCGCGATGATCTCTTCGATATCGTCGAAAAATTTAAACCCGGGCATATAGGGCGCAAAAATTTCCGGATGAAATTTCTCCTGCCCCGTAGCTTGCAGCGTCGCTAGCGTGCGGCCGTGGAAAGAATTTCGCAAAGTTAGAATTTCAAATTTTTTATTAGGGAAGTTTACGGTGCCGTATTTGCGCGCCATTTTGATCGCAGCTTCGTTAGCCTCCGCGCCCGAGTTGCAAAACACCGCGTATGTGCGGTATCCTAAAAGCTCGCTAATCTTTTGAGCCAGGGCTTCTTGGGGCAGAATTCTATAGATATTCGAGCCGTGGATGATCTGCGCGGCTTGCGTGCCGATCGCTTCCAGCACGATCTCGTTTGCGTGCCCCAGGCAGTTTACGCCGATGCCCGCGCCGAAATCCACGTAGTCCTTGCCCGCTTCGTCATAGACTACCGAGCCCTCGCCTCTTACCAGCGCCACGTTTACGCGCGCGAAATTATCCATTAAATAGTTCATTGTTTGTACTCCACTTTAGGCAGATGCCAAGATTTGTAATAAGCCACCATGCGAAACGCAACCCCTAAAACCAGCAAAATAAGCACTGAAACTACGCCGCTAAGCCCCAATCCATCAAGCACGAAATATATCAAGCCCACGCCCATGCTTATCGTGCCATAAAGCCCTGTATGCAAAAACCACGGCACTTCGTTCAGCAGTACATCGCGCAAAATGCCGCCGCCCACGCCGTTGCAAAACGCGATTAGCACCACGCCAAAAACGTTGTGATCATAGCTTAGCGCGACCATCGCTCCCACGATCGAAAAGCTTACGACGTCGATCGCATCGGTTAGAATAAATAAAAATTTACCCTCCAAATCGCGGTTTTCGTAAAGTTTGGCAAAAATAGCTACGGCGCTTACCGCAAGCACGATAGTTACGGGCGCGTAGTGCGTAAACGAGTATATCTCTCGGCCTACCAAGGTATCGCGCATAATCCCGCCGCCAAGCGCCGTCAAAAACGCCGCGATAAAGATCCCGAGCCAATCGCAGCCCTTCTTCACGCCGAATAAAAACCCGCTAAGCGCCGCCGAAGCGATGCCTACGCACTCCGTAAGCTCCAAAATACTCATATCACAAACCGCTAAAATCCTTTTAAAAACGCATTTTACAACAACTAAATATAAATTTCGGTAAAGCGCGACGGGCTGGAGAAATTTAGACGCGACGGGATAAATTCCAGAGCGGCGGATAAAATTTGAGCGCGGTGAATTAAAATTCTACGAGATAGAATTTCATATGGCAGAATTTTGCACGGCTAAAATACGGCGCCGTCAGGGCGTAAATATAAAATTTAGACTTGAAATTTATAAACGGCTGCGGAGATAAAATTTCACAGAATTTTATCGCGGCTAAAACACATAACGTCGCGACCTGGCGCAAATTTTATCTTTAAATTTATGGCACGTGCGCGCTAGAAAGAATTTAGCGCCAACGAGACCGGCTTTATATTTGCAGCTAACGGCGCATAAATTTTGATTTGAAATTGCGCCCTTGTTTTGGCGCCGTGTTTTGCCGCTATAAAATTTTATGAAATTTTACGACGACCTAGCCCGCGCGGAATTATACGTAAAATTTTAAAATTTAGCGGTCGAATTCTGCGTGGAATTTTACGCCGAGCCGCCGTTAAATTAGCGCAGCCTCTTTTTTAAAATTTCCCAAATACGGGGCATTACCAGCAGTCCGTTATGCCGCGCGTCTGGTATTTCATAAAATAGATCGCCCTCTTTAAGAGACCCCGCAAGATCATACGAGTGATGCACCGGTATCAGCTCGTCGGCGGCTCCGTGGATGAGCGTGATCTGCGTGCCGCGTGCCGCTTGCAAAAATTCCGCAGTCGGAATCTTATAGCGGATCAAAAATTTCGGCACGAAGGGGATTTTTTCGTGCGCAAGCCGCTCGAAGCTAAAATATGGCGCGAGCAAAATCAGCCGCGCCGCATCCCACTTCGCAGCCTGCTGCGCCGCGATGCCGCTTCCGATCGAGTAGCCGATCATCGCGAGCTTCTTGGACGAATGCTGCGCCAAAACGTAGCGGCTCATCGCATCGGCGCTCGCAAAAAGCTGCTGCTGCGATGAAATTTTACTGTCCGATTTGCCGTAACCCGGGTAATCGAAAATATAAAAATCGTATCCCAAAGCCGCAAAATCCGCGCCGTATGCGCCCCAGCCGCTCACGTCGCCGAAGTTGCCGTGAAAGAACAAAATCGCGCCTTTGGGCTCTGCTGCGCTAAATTTCAGCCCGTTTATCAACCCGCCCTCAAACGGGATATTGATCTCTTGAAATTTTATCGCAGCAGCGTTTGCATTATTGCCCGCAGCGCCGTTTCCTGCGGCGTTTTCGCCGACGCGCTCGCCGCTAGTTTGAGCGTTTTTGTTTTTGATCTCGCCCGCTGCGGCGCCGCCTTCTTTCGTGCCGCTCGCTGCGGAAGCGCCTTCGTCTGCGGCGCCATTTGTCGCCGCGCCATTTTGCGTAGCGGACATCGATGCCTCTAAATGCTCGCCGTTCTCTGGCGCATTCACAAGTCCCGCAAATTCGGAATTTTCAAAGCTAAATTTAAAATTTTTATCTAACGGCTCGCCCAAAAATATCAGCCGCTCCTGAAAGATATAAAGTCCCGCTAGCACGCAGACATAAACACACGCCGCGATAACGCACAGCCTAAGTAAAACCCTCATCGCCGTCCTTTAAATTTAAAGCCGAGACGCAAAAACGCGCGATGGCACACGAAATTCCATCTCGCCGCTAAGCTTTAAACTCGCTCAAAAACCATTGAAATGCCAAGATCAGCCCCGGCGCGCGCACGATCTTTTCGTCGAACATAAACTCTCGCGCTTTGGCTGCAGGCAGGTAGAAAAGCTCGATATTCTCGCCATCCACGCCGCCGCCGGCTCCTAGCTTCATAGATTCGTCGATGCACGCGAAGTACAAAATTTGGCGGTTTGCCGCAAAGCCCAGGGCGCTGTAGTAGCTCGTGATAAATTTCAGATCCTTCACGGCATAGCCGGTCTCTTCGAGCACCTCTTCGATCGCCGTTTGCTCCTCGCTGATACCCTTGTCCAAAATGCCCGCGCAAAGCTCATAGGTGTAGCCTTTTTCGGGCGAATTTATTAAATTTTCCTCTTGATAAAACCACACGCTGGGGCGAAACTGCTTAACGAGCAAAAGCGCGTCGCGCTGCGTATGGTAGAGCAAAATCGAGACGCTATCGTGCACCTTGACGCAGTCCCACGCGCGCGCTACGCCGTCCATTTCAAAGCTCAAGCGAAAGGGTTTAACGAAATTCGAGCTTTTAAGCTCGGAAATTTTAAAATTTTTTATAGTAGTATCCACGTCGCAAGTCCTAAAAAGCTAAAAAATCCAACGATATCCGTTACTGTGGTAAGCAGTACGGAGCTGCCGACGGCGGGGTCGATATTTAATTTTTTAAGCGTGATCGGAATGACGGCGCCGAAAAGCCCCGCAAGCGTTAAATTTAGCACCATCGACATCGCAATCACCAGCCCCAAAAGCTTAATGCCGAACCAAAAATACGCCACAAACCCCATCAGCGTGGCAAAGATTAAGCCATTTATAAAAGCGATCGTGATCTCGCGAAAAAGAACCTGCTTTTTGTCTTTAAATGCTATCTCGCCCAGGGCTAGGCGGCGCACAGTTACCGTAAGCGCCTGCGTGCCGGTGTTACCGCCCATGGAGGCGACTATTGGCATAAGCACGGCAAGTGCTACCAGCTTTTCGATAGTGGCGTCAAAAAGTCCGATGATCGTGGAGCTTACGATCGCCGTGCATAAATTTACCGCTAGCCACACAGCGCGCGCGCGACCTGCCTTAAAGATCGTAGTCTCATCGTCCTCCGCTTCGTCATCGACGCCCGCGAGGTTGTAAATTTGCTCGGTGGCGCGCTCTTGGATGAGATCGTGGATATCATCGGCGGTGATACGCCCGATAAGCACGCCGTTAGCATCGACTACGGGGATGACGTTAAGGTCGAATTCCTCAAAATCCTTGATTACGTCGTCGATCTTGTCGGTATCGGTGGCGAAGTGAATTTTATTTTCGGCGCCGAATTTTTGTGAAATTTCTTCCAGCGTGAGCGAAAAATCGTATAAAATCAGATCGGACGTCGAAAAGGTAGTAAGCAGATGCCCCTTTTTATCAAGCACGAAGAGCTGAAAGACATTCTCGATCTCGTCCTTTTCGCGCATAACGCGCAGCATCTCGACCGCCTGTCCCAGGGTCTGATCCTGCCTGGCACTAAAGACCTCAGTCTGCATATACGCGCCCGCCTCGTCTTCGCTATATTTGGAGATCGTGAGGATGTCGTGGCGATCGTCCTCGTCAAGCCCATAGAAAATCTGCTCGGCCTTGTCCTCGTCGATTTCGCCGATATTTTGCAAAAGCTCCGCCTGATCGTCGCTTTCGAGCTCCTCGATCGCTTTGACGATCTTTTCGTGAGGCAGAGTTTCGATGACATCTTCGAGCATATGCTCGGGCATCTCAAGCGCAGCATCGGCAAGATCCTCAGGATCTAGCTTTTTTAGAAATTCTACGTATTTTGCTTCGTCATGCTTTTTTAGAGTTTTTAAATGCTCCGTAAGATCGGCGGCGCTTAGCTCATGCTCAAGCGTATAGTCCAGGTGCGCATCAAGGAGCGCTTTAGCTTCCTCGACATCGTCTAGCTGCTCTTTATTTTCCATTTTTGGCCTTAATTTATCGTGATAAGCGACTCGTAATTTTCAAATTTAGCAGGGTTTTTCGAGCCGTCTTTAGCCGCAGCCATTCTGGCGTCCATATCTTTTACGAGAGCTTTAAATTTAAGCTCCTCAGCGCTTATAACGTTAGTTTTTTCAATCTTGACTACCTTAAGCGGATCTATAGCCTGCTTATTTTTATAAAGCCCAAAGTGCAGATG
>CAUSBF010000097.1:0-6653 GCA_963529595.1 uncultured Campylobacter sp. | reverse complement strand
GCATATATTCGCGCCCATCATCGCTTCTGACATCCATGATTATTCCATTTGCGATTTTCAGATCGTCTAAGCTTTTCGGATTCAAGCTAAAAAGAACTCCGTACCACATCGCCGCCAAATAAAATGCGATCATAAATAGATCGAACTTGCGATCTAAGTTATACCAAATTTCGCCGAGCTTCATCGATCATTACATTGTAAGTTTCGCTGCAAGATACGGAATTTTACGGCTTTTATTATCGCGGGCTATATTCCTGCATCATCACCACGGGCAGAAACAGTACCGTTCCCACGATTATTATCGGCACAGCTACGATGGTGCTTATCGTATACAATAGGGCGTTGCCCTCGCAGCGTTCAGGTCTAACCTCGATGTTTGCCGGAATCGGAGAGCGCAGCCTATCGCTTGGCTTCATTATTTCGCTAAGATTTTTGATCTGTACGACGCGCGCATCGAAGTAGAAAATCGCTTCTATCTCGCCTTTTTTCTCATCGATTTCGATGCGGTTCGCTAGAGCTTTGATTTTGGCGACGTCTGCTCCTGCGGCAGAGTTTAAAAAAGCACTGAAGCTACCGCGCGCCTCGCCGTTTTTAGCATCGGTTACTTCGATCTGCACAAACTCGCGCTTAAGCCCCTTGGCGTATCCGCCATCGTAAAATTCCGAGATTTTCTTAAGCGACGAGCCATCCGTCAGCACATAGCTGAGCTTCTCGCCTACGATGTATTCCTTGCCATCGTTTATAAAAAATGCCGTAATCTTTTCGGGCGTTTCGTTCGCCCCAGGCACTACGTTTTGTTTGCACTGGCATCCCACAAGCAGGACGGCTAGTAAAACCGCGATAATTTTTTTCATAATAATCCTTTAAAATTTTAAATTAGCGTATAAACTCCGTAACCAAAATTCTATCCCGAAAGAATTTCGGCCGCGAAATTTTGCACCGATACAATTTAGCCATAGCCGGACTTAAATTTAGCCTCAAACGCAGGCTAATTCAGTGCCGCTTTGACCGCCTCGCTCAGCCGCTTGCCGTCCACGCTTGAGCCAAGCGCTTCTTTGGCGGCTTTCATCACGCGCCCCATATCCTGTGCGCCGCTCGCGCCAAGCTGCGCGATTAGCGAGCTAACTTGGGTTGCAAGCTCGGCATCGCTTAGCTGCGCGGGCAGATAGGACGCGATGATCTCGATCTCACCCTGCTCTTTTTGCACCAGATCTTCGCGACCGCCCGCGCGATACTGCTCTACAGAGTCATTTCGGCGCTTGATCTCGCTTTGAAGGATGCTAAAGACGCGCTCATCGCTAAGGCTGATGCGCTCGTCCACCTCGACCTGCTTAAGCGCGGCGTTAAGCATCCGCAGGCTGTCTCTGCGGAAGTGATCGCCGCTCTTCATCGCCGTTTTAATGTCTTCTAAAATTTGCTCTCGCACACCCATTTTCCACTCCTTGAGATTGAAATTTCGGCGGTAATTGTAGCAAATTTAAAATTTGGCTCGGGTAAATTTAAGAGGATGAAATTTTAAAATTTTAAAGATTTAGCGCAATTTGCGGCTAAACTTAAAGCTCGCGCGGATATCGTCCGCGGTAAAGACTCGCGCGCAGCTCCCATTTGCAGAAAAAAGCTCGCGCGAAGCGCGCTAAATTTAAAAAGCCTCGCAAGAACATAAAATTCCTGCGAGGCAAAGCGAGTAATAGAAGCTCGCGAAAGCTCTATTTAGCGCGCGAGAATATCATTCGCACGATTTGAAGCAAGAAGCACACGCTTCCTACCAAAAAGATCGTATCGCCGATGATGCGCGCCCAGCGGAGCCCGTAGAGGCTATCTTTTTGCAAGAATTCCGCACTTCTTGCGTACCACATACCCACGTCGATCGCCGCAAACGCCTGCAAAATTCCAACCGGAAGAAGCGAAATTAGCACCATTAGAAGCAGACCCGCATTTAGCGCCCAAAAGCCGATCTTCATCAGCGTATCATCAAAGTTTTTGTCTTTGTAAATATACAGCGCCACGAGCCACACGAAGCCGAGCGCCAAAAAGCCGTATACGCCAAATAGCGCCGTATGCGCGTGCACCGCGGTGGTGTTTAAGCCCTGAATGTAAAATAGTGCGAGCGGCGGATTAATTAAAAAGCCGAAAACGCCCGCGCCCAGCATATTCCAAAACGCCACGGCGATAAAGCAGTAAAGCGGCCATTTTAAACGCTTAGCCCAATCCTGCGCGAATTGAAGCTTGTAGTAATGAAACGCCTCCGAACCTAAAAGCACCAAAGGCACGACCTCAAGCGCCGAGAAACTCGCGCCAACCGCCATTATCGGCGTAGTGGTGCCCGCAAAATAAAGGTGGTGGAAGGTACCAGGAATTCCGCCGATTAGGAAAATCGACGCGCTAGCAATCGAGGTGTAGGTGGCAAATTTCTTGCTTACTAAGCCCAAGGACGCGAACACGAACGCCAAAGACGCCGTCGCGAAAACCTCGAAAAATCCCTCGACCCAAAGGTGCACGACCCACCAGCGCCAATACTCCATCACAGGGATCGGCGAGCGCTGTCCGTAAAATAGTCCCGCGCCGTAAAAAAGCCCCACGGCGATAACCGAAGCGGTAAAGATCGCTAATAAATTCTTATCGCCCTCGGCTCTAAAGCCCGCGATAAAGCCGCGCAGCACGAGCACCATCCAGATCACAAGGCCCACAAACAGTATCAGCTGCCAAATTCTACCGAGGTCTAAATACTCGTATCCTTGATGTCCGATCCAGAAGCTGCTGCTTGGATCCATCTTACCCGCAATCGCCATGTATTCGCCCGCGAAGCTGCCGACGACCAAGAAAAGAAGCGCGTAGAAAAGCACGTCCACGCCGAGCTTTTGAAATTTAGGATCTTTGCCGCCGTTGATGATCGGAGCTAGAAACAATCCCGCCGCCAAAAAGCCCGTAGCGATCCAGAAAATGGATGCCTGCACGTGCCAGGTGCGCGCTAGCGAGTAAGGAATATACTGCGAAATATCAAGCCCGAAAAAGGACTGACCCTCGATCGTATAGTGCGCAACAAAGCCGCCGATGAAGGCCTGAAATGCAAACAATGCAACCGCTACGAAAAGATATTTACCAAGCGCCTTTTGCGACGGCGTAAGCGCTAAAGCGGCGATCGGGTCTGCGCTAAGCTTCGCAGGAGCCTCGAAATCCTCGTCCTTTTTGCCGTAGAAATTTCCAAACCACACTAAAAGACCGATGCCGGTAAGCAAAATAACGAGGCTTGCGATCGTCCAAACGACGTTTTCCGTGGTAGGGACATTGTCTATTAGCGGCTCGTGCGGCCAGTTATTGGTATAGGTCGCCTCTCCGCTTGGACGATCCGTAGAAACCGCCCACGCAGTCCAAAAGATGAAATCCACGAGCTCGGCGCGGTGTTGCTCGTTTGCAAGCGTGTTTTCCTTCATCGCGTAATCCTCGCGAAGCTTTTTAAAGCGCGGATCGTTTCCGAAAACGCCCATGTACTCGTCTTTTACGACCGCCATAGCCTTTAAGCGATCATCGCTTAGCTTAACGGTGCCGTCTTTTACGGTGTTGGTGCGGTACTCGGCCTTGGTAAGCGCCTTGATCTGCGCCTTTTGCTCGTCGCTCAAAGCGTCAAATTTTACTCCGAAGCGCTCCTGCGCCTTGATATCCATAAACGCAACTAGCTCCTTATGCAGCCAATCTGCGCTCCAATCGGGCGCCTGATACGCGCCGTGACCCCAGATCGAGCCCACCTGCATACCGCCGATGCTCTGCCAGGCCTCCTGTCCGCGGTAAATACGCTCGGTGCTGATTAGCTCAGCTCCACTAGCATCGGTAAATTTTACCACCGGCGGAGACTGCCTATACACCTCGCCGCCGTAAAAACCCAAGAAACTAAAGCCCACGATGAGTACCGCTACAAGCGTCATCCAGAGCTTCTTAAATTCTGCCATTTTCACTCCTTTAACTGAAATTAGGAGTGAATTTTACCTATTTAAATTTCTATAAGCATTGAGGTCCGTCAATAAAAAGATAAAATTTATCTGCTTAAGCTGGAATTTATTAAAATATACTTGGAAGGAGTACGAAACGATTGAGAAAATATACGCATAAATGGCGTAAAGATACGGTAATTAAATAGCGCCGAATTAGTTGGTTTTAAATTTAAATAATCAAGCAGCATGGCAGCACGATGTGCGTGCAACTTAGAGGCAGAAAAAGATATGTAGCAGATAAATGGAGGGCGAGGAATTTTCCTCGCCTAATTTTACTTAATTACTCCAGCCGCTTGCGTAAATCTGTGCGATCTGCTCATTGGAGCGGAATTTATCCTCACCGAAATTTACAAATCCTTTATCGCTCGCATAAGAATTTAGATCCTCGATGATCTTTGAAATTTTATCGCTAGTGATGTAATCTCCATCGCCAAGCTCTATTCTCTCTACCGCAGATTTAGAGCTGAACTGGTTTTCTATGGTTAAGCTTTTGCCTGCGTAACGCAATACTAAATCCTTGCCGAAAACCCCGCTTCTGCTAAATGAAATTTCATCCTTGCGAGCGCCTTGTAGTTTTAGCACATCTCTGCCGCCGTCTTTTAAGCTTAAATACTCTTTATCTCTAATCACGACGCCGTCTAAACTCGCAGATACGATGTATGTATCATCGCCGTCCGAACCGATAAGCGTAGCGCGATTTGCAGTGGCTATCAGCGTCTCGTTTCCACGCCCCCAAACGTCGGTGCGCCCGCCGCGCATATCGCCCTCCGCCGCAAAGATTACATCGTCACCCTTACCTGCATTGATATGGTTAAATTTACCAAGGCTAATGATGGTGTCGTTTTGCTTCGAGCCGTTTAGGATGTTTTTATCACCAGATGAGACGATGGTGCCTGCTGTTTTCAAAGTAGCCGTCTTTTTGAACTGATACCATTTCTTGCTTGGAAGCGCCAGGTTGGAATTTGATATATTTATCTCGGTGCCGCCGTCAAGAAGAATTTTGCTAAGTTTCATATCTTTTGAGATGAAATAATCCTTAAGCGTCGTATTTGATCTGCCGCCATTAATGATCAGATCATTACCCGATCTTGCAAATTTAAGATCCGCCGCCCTGCTTGTAGTCAAATTTAGCGTGTCGCTTGCCTTGCCATCGATTACGATATTTTCGCTTCCGTCATTTACGTAGCCGAGGTTTTTAAATTTAAGCGTTTTGGTAACCGAGATGCCACCGTCGCTAACTTCGATTTTAAATTCCTCTTCGCCAGCGGATTTTGAATTATAAAGATAGCTGCCGTCGGAATTTAGCTTTAAATTTTTACCGCCGCTAATAAGCTTAAAGCGAAGCACATCGCCGTCTACGTCGCTAGCTGCTATCTTACCGGCATAGCTGAAAGTATTTTTAAGAGTGACGGTTTCATTAGGATCTTCTACGATCGGCGCATCATTTACCGGATTGATTTTTAGAGCAATCCCCTTTTCGCAACTTAGTCCAAATTCGTTCGTAACTCTGATTTTAAGATTTTGCTCGCCGTTAAAATTTAGCGCAGGTTTTACGTGTAGCATTCCATTATCGTCCAGCTCGGTGCTCAAATTCTCATTTGTAGTTAAAATTTCAAATTTTAACGCGCCGCCTATTTTATTTTCCACTTCAAGCGCCCCAGTCAAACTCGTATCCTCATCGAAGACAAATTTTTCGCTTTTTATGTCGGGAGCTGAAACTTTTACGTTAAATTTAATCTCGCTCTCATCGAAGCTGCCTCTGCCGTCGCTCACTCTAATTTTGACGCTATCCTCGCCGATAAATTTATCGTTTGGGGTATATTCGTAGCTTCCGTATGCATTTATACGGAATTTTCCGTTTTCTGCGTCTTTTAAAATTTCATAGCTAAGCTTATCGCCGTCAGGATCCACTGCCTCTAAGGCGGATACAAACTGTCTTATATCGTTTAACTCGGCATTTACGAGTTTGTCTTTGAATTTTACAGGATTATTTTGCGGTGGTTCTGCTTCAGATATCTCTTTAATAAACTCATCAAAATCGTAAACCTTGCCGTCAAAATAAAATTTTTCTATCTTGCCTTCGGTGTAGCCTTTTTTTATGGTTATGCCGCCTATAATTTCGGTTTTATTATATGGATTGTAGACCGAAATTTTCATATCGTCGCCCTCGCGCCTAAACTTTAGATCTTCAGGGCTTAAAAAGGCAAATCTTAACGCATCCGCTCCGCCGTCATCGTAGATGATGTCCTCACCATCGCCTAAATAGTATTCGTAGATATTCCTATCCTTAGATCCAATTAACAGATCATTGCCGGCTCCGCCGTTAAGAATATCTATGCCGTTGCCGCTCATTAAGATATCGTTTCCTGCGCCGCCATAAAGCTCGTCGTTAAAATCCGAACCCACTACGAGGTCGTTGCCCTCTTTTGACGAGATGATAACACCCGAACGCTCTTTGCTATAATCAAAGGTCTCGCTAGTTTTATCGCCAAATACATGCTGGCCGATAACGCCCGTGATCTCGTTTCCTGAAAGACTAAATTTTATACCGGTTTTAGCCAGAAGCGATGAAATTTTATCATCGCTTAAATAACTCTTATTGAGCTTAAAAAGCGCGTAATTATAGTCTCTTTTTAACACCGATGCTAGCAGATTGATCGCTAGAGC
>CAUSBF010000096.1:0-6675 GCA_963529595.1 uncultured Campylobacter sp. | reverse complement strand
TCGATCTAAACAGCCGCGTGGAGGATGCGCAAGGCATTAAAGATCCACAAAAGATAAGCGAAATTTTGCAAATTTTAAAAAATGCGCAAGGCTGATCTCCGTGTGCAAACTCGCGCGATAGTTATATCTAAATCAAGCGTGTATAAGGAGGAGCCAAATGCATAACAACGAAATTGCTAGGTTTGGCATAAGCAAAACGCGGTATGATAAAAATATAAAGGATTTCTTACAAAATAAAAATTGCGATAAGCGAAATTTGGCGGGCGGCGGGCTAAAATTTGCGAGCAATGGCAGGCAAAATTCTATAAATGCCAGCGAACGAAATTTTACGAATGTCGTTGAACAAAAATCGCAAAGCGATCTCTCTTGCGCCGCTGATATGCCATCGCAAAATTTTAAAACTCAAGCTAGAGATTACGACAAAGAACCGATAACCATAAAAGATAATTCAATAGAGATGATTAAATTTTATTCGCCATTTCTGTATTTTCTTAATTTTATAGATTTTGGAACAAGGCAAGACTCGCCAAGATCCATTAAACGCTGGCTAGAACTTTCGGATAAATTTGGCACCTGTTATATAAAATTTAAAAATTCAGTTATCGAATATTATTCCGAGAAAAAGAGAGTGACCCTATACTCTATAAATTTATCTGAAATAATTGCAATAAAACGCACCTTGGGGCCATCCACTTTAAAAATGACGGAAAAAGGTAAAATTTTAACATTTTTTGTCGCGTTTACGTGGATAATCCTTTTATCTTTGGTAGTAACTTTTAAAAATAAAATTTCTTATAGAATTTTAATTGTGCCGATCTCCTTATTTTTGGCGTTTGCGCCCTTAATCATATTTAGATTTAAGAAAAATTTGGGATTTGATATAGGAAACGACAGCCTTATTTTTATGAGCAATGGTAATTATATCGAAGCAAGCATATTAACAAACAAAGAATATAGGGGGCTAAAAGCCTATTTTCTACTCAAAACAGGGAAAAATTTAGATAAAATCCCGCCACAAATTTTTGTGTAGGTTATAGAGAATAAAAGATGAATAGAAAACAGAGGCTCGAAGAGCTAAAGAAAATTCTAAATGAACGGCATCAAAATTTAGAGCAAGGCTCAAGTCAGAATTTTGACGCCAAAAATTCCGATAGTAAAAATTCTAAATTTGAAAAACTCACGGATGACTCTACGATAAATACAAACGAAAAACCTAATAAATTTGAACAAAATCCGAGTTGCGCTAGTGATTATAATAAAGAGCCTTTAGTGCTCAAAGATAGGACTAATTTTTATATAGTTCTTGCTACGGTATGCACGCTTGCGATTATGATTTTTATGTATTCATACGAACCCAATCAAACTAGATATAATCAGCTTTTTATAGTATTTCCATTTTTCGGATTGCCTATAATAATGGAATATTTTACAAATTTTTATAATAAGAAATTTGTAAAATTTTATAATGATCGAGTTACTTATTGCACAAACAAAATGCCCGAAAAAACTATATTCTTAGATGACCTTAAGGATGTACAAAGAGCCTATTTCGCAAGAGATAATGAGTGGCTTAGGAGGCAAGGCGTTTTTTATAGATTCTTCTTAAAATTTGATCCATATGCTACGATAATC
This sequence comes from uncultured Campylobacter sp., assembly GCA_963529595.1. Classification (GTDB taxonomy): domain Bacteria; phylum Campylobacterota; class Campylobacteria; order Campylobacterales; family Campylobacteraceae; genus Campylobacter_B. The sequence goes on along the minus strand of CAUSBF010000096.1, from coordinate 5,043 downwards.
GCTTTTTTATTGATCTGTATATTGGTATTGGCTATCGGCGTAAGAAAATATATAGAAACAGGTAGTTCCAAAGTAATTTTTATATTAATATTGACGTTTTTGTTTTTATTCATCTCAAAATTTATGTATTTTTTGGTTTTTAAATTTCAACTTAGACTTATATTCTACGATAATATAATAATCCGAGGCAAGGATAAAGATATCGCCTTTACGATAGAAACTATGGACGACTACGTTAGGATAAAAGAATTTTTTATGAAGACAAAAGGCATTGATTTGGATAAGACCCAGCACCACGTGTGGCTGGATTTTAATTAGCAATTAAAAGTTTTAGATGAAAGAAACCGTAATCGGAGAAGCCTTTAAATTTTAAAATTTAAAGGAGCGACTCTTAAAAATTGATCGTAATCTTTCTTGTGCGGAATATATTTTTATCATTTGCTTTATCGCGTTATGAATACGGCTACAAATTTTTAAATTCCATCTTCAGCTGCTTGCGCCAGTCTTGCAGCGAGCACTCCGCTCCGGCAGCGTATTTCTTTATAAGTACGCTGCTGGAGCTTGGCTAGATACGCCGCCTCTGTATTCAATTGATCTCTGAGATTAAATATCAGCCTTAAACGCTGCGTCTTTGAAAAATCCCCACGTAAAGCGCGAAAACAAAACCGATCGCGACCGCGTAAGGAGCGAACTCAGTGATGCCTTTAGCCGAACTTGCGAGCAAGAAATTGTGCGCGATCGCGGCGCCCGCCGCCATGCCGATGACGAAGATGCCCGAGCTTAAATTTCCCGTACCGGCCTGCACCAGATGCTTACCCGGGCAGCCCTCGCTGAGGCTGAAGCAAAGTCCTGCGAGCACCATACCCAAGAAATTCCAAACGAAATCGTTATGAGCGATAGGCTGGCCTTCGAAGCCGAGCTTGTATTGTCCAAACGCGATATTTGCGATGCTCGCAAACGCGATGACGCTTAGCACGCCCCAAAACATCGAGAAATCGCCGCGGAAAATTCTGCCGAACGCGCCGACGCTGCAAAATTTGCTTCTATGCATCACCGCGCCCACGATAATGCCCGCAGCCAGCGAGATGCCTACCGCGGCGTGTTGCGCGCCGGGGCCTTTAGCGGAGATAAAAAGCGCGCCGCTCTCGCCCGTTTTGAGTCCGAAGACCAAAGCTGCAAGCAGTGCAGCGCCCAGTAGCACGGGCAAAATTCCGATCGCGCCGCTAAGCCTTGCCTCTTTGCTCGCCTCATAGCCGCGCTTTTTAAGCAAAAACCCAATGAGTACGCCGCAGATCAGACCCGCTAACCCGGCTAGCGCGGTCAAATCGCCGCCGCCTAGGCGCAAAAACGCGCGCCACGGACATCCCAAAAACACAAGGCAGCCGATCATCGCGAAAACTCCTAGGAAAAATTTCGCAAACGGCGAGCTACCCGTAACCGGCGCAAACTCGCGCGTCCAAAGCACGCTTGCCAAAAAACCGCCGAACACGAGCCCTATGATCTCCGGGCGGATGTATTGCACTGCGGCAGCTCGGTGAAAGCCCAGCGCGCCCGTGGTATCGCGCAAAAAGCAAGCGACGCAAACGCCCATATTGCCCGGGTTTCCGAAATGCACCAGCGTCGCACCCAGCACGCCTAGCACGGCGCCTGCGATGATGTACCATTTAACGTTATTCATGAAAAGATCCTGAAATAATCTAGATCGACCGATCTCTTAGGCGCGATTTTATCCTTTGTAAAATAAAAAGCAAATAAATTTCGATCTGAATTTGCGAAAAGCGAAATTTTAAAATCGCGCGAGCGACCGCTAAATTTAAACGTAAGCAAATCGCGGGCGTTTAAATTTAGACTCTTTGCTGTGGTAAAAATGCCGAATTTAGCCGCTCGATTTCGGCACAGATGGATAGAAACAAAAAGCTAAAGCGTAGAGGTGGCGCGGACGTGATGTAGGCGGATACAAGCGGAGCGGAGGGGGCAGAAACTGCGCGGACAGGGTACAGACAGAACGCAGTCAAAACGCAGAAGTAGCTCAGAAAGAGCGCATGTTTGCCGCCAATAAAAACAAATTTCAAATGTTTTTGAAATTAAATTTCAACCTTATTTAAGTATGCGGATATATAATAATGTATTTCAATTTTATTTTAAAGGTCGGGGCATGAAAAAGCAAATTTTATTGGTGCCGCTTGCGATAGGCACAATAGGCGGAGCGAATGCGGCCGAAAATAACGCCACGAAGTCGCAGGATCTGGGTCAAATCGTCGTGCAAGCGACGGTAAGCGCGGTCGATAATCTAAAATACGCAGGCTCGGCCGGAATTTTAACCCCCAAGGATATGAAAGCCAAAACCAACGTGATCGATTCGATCATGCAGATACCGGGCGTTGACGGCAGCATGGATATGGGGCGTCAGATCGGCAGGCAGTTTCAGATCCGCGGATTCGGATATCAAAGCGACGAGCGCGTCATCATCAAGCAAGACGGCGTGCGCAGAAGCGCGGGGATGTACTCAAATATGATCTCATCCTTCCGCACCGATAGCGACATCCTAAAGCGCGTCGAGGTCATAAAGGGCGCCTCGTCCGTGCTTCACGGCTCGGGCGCGATCGGCGGTATCGTAAATATGCAGACAAAAAGTGCGAGCGATTATCTACACGACGGCAAAAACGTAGGCTTGATGTTAGGACAGAGGCTTGAATCAAACAATATGCATAGCACGCGCGGCGCGGTCTACGGCAAGGGGGAAGAAATTCCGATCGACGTTTTGCTCTACGGCAAGCGCGCGAGCTACGGCAACGTCAAGCTTGCAGACGGCGGCACGCACTACGGCGAGGGCTACGACAAGAGCTTTAATAACGAGCATATCGATACTGGATTTTTTTTAAGATCGGCGCAAGTCTGGACGATCACCGCATAAGCTTCAGCGCCTTTGATTACGACGAAAATTTACACACGATGTGGCAGACGCTATGGCAAAACGACGCAGATCTCTTCGTAAGAGGAAATTTAAGCCAGAGAGATTACGTTTTTGATTGGAGCTTTACGCCGCAAAGCCCGCTAGTGGATATGTCTTTTAAGGCCTACAAAAGCAGAGCCGAGTATAAACGCGGCTATATACCAGCGGCGCAACTACCGGCAGCTACACGAACAAAGATGATCGCAAGGGGCTGGAGATCAAAAATATCTCGGAATTTGATACGGGCTTTTTAAATCATAGCTTCGCATACGGCGGCGATTACGAAAAGCGGCAGGAGGATGCGATCTTTATCCGAAACGGCGTACTATCGGATTTTGCCTCCTTTCCGAATGAATACAATAGCTACGGGCCTTTCGCACAGGATCTGATCCGCTTGCACGATGATTTCGAGCTTACCTTGGGCGGCAGATACGATAGATTCGATCGCGACATCAAAGGCAGACCCGCTAAATTTAAAGATTCCAGATTTTCTCCACGCGCGGCAATTGCCTATACTCTCTTTGATAAATTTACTCTTTTAGCGGGATACAGCGAGAGTTTCCGCGCGCCTACGCCGCACGAAACATCGCAATCAGGACCGATAAACCGAATGTATTATTACATCCCATCCCGATCTAAAGCCCGAGACCGTCAAGGAATACGAGGTCGGATTTAGCTTTAAACAGGATGAAATTTTTACGGACGATCACTTCGATATGAAATTTATCTATTTTAACGGCAAGATCGAAGATATGATCGGTGTGAAGGCGCTTCCGCATCTGGGCGTGCCGCCGGGCGGCTTTTCGCAGCAATACGGGCAGTTTCAAAATATCGATCAGGCCAAAAGGCATGGTTTTGAGCTTAGCTCAAACTACCAAACGCAGGACTTTTATTTCGGCGCGAGCTTCAAACGAGTTAGAATTTACAATAAAAAGACGCACGAAAACATCAATAACCACGCCAAAAAACTAAGCGTGCACGCCTCCTACTCGCCTCTGCACGATCTAAATTTAGGCTTTGAGGTGAGCCACTATTTCAAACCTCACTCCAAACCCGCTTCATATTTTGCACGCGGGAGGGAGTATTTTTATGTAGATAAGTCCTTTACGATCGCTAATTTTAGAGGAAGTTACAAGATCAAAAACGGCATTATTCCGGCCCTTGACGGCGCGGACGTAAGCTTTGGCGTAAATAATATTTTCGATAAGCATTATATCAACGCAAACCGCACGCGAGATACTTTAGCGGTCGGCGCGGGACGAAATTTCTACGTCGATTTGGAAGTAAGATTTTAGATTAATTTTTTGTGGCGAGGCGCGAGTTAAATTTTAAAACTTACCCGAGCCTTCGCCCTTCTTTCTTTTCAAATTTAAACCTCATCGCGACCTTTTGGTGATAAGGCCTAAATGTGGCATAAATTTCTAGCGCTATAAAATTCCACAATTTTTAAAATTTAACAAACTGCAAAATTTTATGGGTTGCAAAGCCCGCAAGTTACGAAATTCCACGCCTCATCAATCGATAGCGTTGGAGCTTTTTAACACCACTAGATGTTTTTTGCCCGCGAAGCTTAGCACTACGGCAGTATTATTTTCGTCGATCTCGCGCACAAGCTCTACTCGCACGTCGCTAGGTCTTGCGGTATTCGAGCTAAGCAGCTCATTTTCTAAAATGCTTCTAAATGCCGAAATCTTGGGCTCTTTTGCATCCGATCTTTCTTTTGCTCCCTCGCGAAATTCCATCGTACCACTCTCGGCAGAGCTTACTTTAAGCGGCGAAATTTTATCCGCTGCTCTTATATTCTCGGCGCTCTCAGAGCTTTCGTCCGTCTCCGTAGCTTCCAAATGTTCGGCACGCGCAACCTCATCGTAAAATTTATCGTGTGCACTCTCTTCGCTCACGTTCTCGCCTCTTAAAAAATCTGCACCATCTACGCTTTTTGAGTCGTTAGAATTTTTTAAATTTAAAGCAGAGGCTTCATATTTCTTCGCAAACTCCTGCGCGTCAGAATAATTTGGGTTCTTTGATCCGCTCTGATTTTTAAAAGATGAGTCGTTTAAAATTTCATCTATGCCCGCTTCGTCCACGTC
>CAUSBF010000095.1:0-6721 GCA_963529595.1 uncultured Campylobacter sp. | reverse complement strand
GAAATTTTTAAATTTTAACGTAGCTTTATTTTTCATCATGCGAGCTAAATTTTACGCACCGTCATTTTGCGCGCTAGAATTTTTGGCACCTTGATTTTCGCCACTTAAATTTTTAACGCCCCGATCTTCGCCGCCAGAGCTTTGCGAGGCAGAATTTTGCTCGCTCGCAGTTTCGGCGTTAGAGCTTTGCGAAGCGCTTTTGTTTGGATTACGATCTGAAATTTTATCTTGCGAGCCGAGATTGTGCTTCATCGTGCTTTGATCCAAAAGCTCTATTCGATCGAGCTTGCCGTGTCTTAGGCGCACCACTTTGTCGGCAAATTTACCGAGCTCTTCGTTGTGCGTGACCAAAAGCAGCGTCTTGCCCTCGCTGCGAAGCGTTTGAAAGAGCTGCAAAACCACGCGCTCGTTGGCCTCGTCGAGGTTGCCCGTAGGTTCATCCGCGATGATAATATCGGGGTCATTGATGAGTGCGCGCGCGATGCAGACACGCTGCTGCTCGCCGCCGCTAAGCTCGCTAGGGCGGTGCGTGATGCGGTGCGCGAGCCCTACTTTCTCAAGTGCTGCCTTGGCGCTGTCCTCGTCCACGCAGCTGTGGTAGTATTGATTTAGCATGACGTTTTCGACGGCCGTTAGATAGGGGATTAGGTGAAATTGCTGAAACACGAGGCCGATCTTTTTACGGCGAAATTCTAAAATTTGCTCGTCGTTTAGCGCGCTAGCGTCGGCTCCGCCCAGGATGTATCTGCCCGCGGTGGGGGTGTCCATCAGGCTTAGGATATTTACGAGCGTGCTCTTGCCGCTGCCGCTTGGGCCCATTATGCTGACCCACTCGCCGCTTAAAACGTCGAAGCTGATATTATCGAGAGCCTTAACCTCGCCGAAGTATTTGCAGATGCCTTCAAATTTTAAAATTTCCATGTCATTCCCTTAATAGATTCGCTAAATTCGGATTCAGCGCCTTTTTGATCGGATAGTAGCTTGCCGCGAGCGCAAAAATCAGGCTCAGCGCGACCGCCGCAAAGAGGCTGATTAGCCTAAAATCCACGCTGCTTGAAAATATCAGATGCCCCAGCAAGATCGCGAGCAGGTATCCCACGAATACCCCCGCTAGCGAGCCTGCGACGCAGACGGTTAAAATTTCGCTCAGGATTAGGTGGAGCAAATTTTGTTTGCTCGCGCCGATTGCGCGGATGAGCGCGAACTCTTTGATCCGCGAAAGCAGGATCGAGCTAAGGCTCGTGTTGATGCAGACCGAGGTGATCAGAAGGATCGTAATGCCGATAAGAAGCATCAAAAGCTTGATTTTATTTAAGATGATGCCTTGGGTCTTGGATACCTTGCCGATCGGCGCGAAGCTCATCTGCGCGTCGCTAAGGCTTTTTGAAATTTCGCTAAGCTGTTTAAAATCGCCGCTTACGATCGCTTCGGCGTAATTTACCTGCGCAGGCTGATTTAAAATTTTTTGCGCCAGCGGCAGCGAGATTAGCAGCATGCCATCCTCTTTCTGCCCGTCATAGACGATGCCTTTTATCTTTACCTTGCTCGTTTCGTTTGAGCCGATCGGCGTGATCTCGATACTATCGCCGAGTTTCGCGCCCAAAAGCTTGGCGAGATCTTGGCCGATGAGCGCGTTTTTATCATCGAAATCTACGCCGATAAACGAGCCCTCTTTGAGATCTAAAAACGGCATAGTATCGCGCAGAGAGGAGAAATTTACGCCCATGATGATGCCTGAGTTGACGCCTAAATTTGCGCTGCCGAAAAGGTATTTATTCGCGCTTTTCAGTGCGGGGATTTTGGCAAATTTCGCATCGAGCGCCGCTTCGTCCATATGGGAATTTTCTAAATTTGCAGGGCTTACGATTAAATTTGCGCCGTAGCTGTTTAGCTCGCTGGCGACCTTTTTATCGATGTCAGCGTAGATATTTACGAATGCGGCGCAAACTGCGCTGCCTAGCATGATCGCGACGAAAATCACGAAGCTGCGGATGCCGCTGTTGATGATACTTTTAAAGATCGCGCCTCTGAAAAACGCTCCGTTATTTCCTACCATAAAGCACCTCCGCAGGCAATAGTTTGATCACTCCGCGTAGCGGCAAAATCGAGCCGATAATGCAAATAAGAAGTCCAAAGACGATGCTAAGCGGAAAGACCATCAGCGACACGCCGATGAATGAGCCAAAAATTTGATACGCGATCGCCCAGCTAAGCGCATATCCCACGACTGCGCCCACGAGCGAGCTAAGTATGCAGATGACGAAAATTTCAGCGGCGAACTGGATATAGATCATAAAATTGCTCGCTCCCAGCGCCTTAAGCAAGCCGATCTCCTTTTTGCGCTTGTAAATTTCGCTGCTTAGCAGGCTCGTGATGCAGATGCTTGAGATTAGCAGCGATAGAATGCTTACGACACCCATTAAATTTTGAATCTTCTTCGTGATGCCGCTTTGAGCTTCGCTGACGCTAAGCACCGCCTTGGCGCTTGCATTTGGATACTCCTCGGTGATCTGATATGCGATGGAGCTTACGTATGCCGAGCAGTACCAGGTGTCGTATTCTGTGGCGTCTAGATTATCGAGACTCCTTCTTGCCTTTACGGACAGATCGTCTTCGGGGATCGTCATGGCGCTAACTTCTGCCTTGGCGATGAGGCCATCTTTGTGCGTTAGCTTTTGCACTAGCGATAAATTTGCGATCAGCTTTTTGGCTTCATCCTCCGCGCCGTGCAAAATCCCAACGACTTTAACCTCATAATCTGCGAGCTTAACCGTATCGCCGATCTTTAGCCCTAGCGCGTCGCCTGCGAGCACCTCATCCTCGGCGCCGTCTTTTACCCACTGCCCCTCTACGCTCCAAAACGGATAGAGCGAGCGCACGCCCGATCTGAAATCAGGCTCGTCGCTAACGCCCACGTCCTTTTCAAAGTAGGTCCCCACGACGTCGTAATCTCCCGCGCGGGTAGTTAAAAAGGGCGCAAAGGCGGTGATATTGTTGCGCCAAAAAATTTCTTTGATCTTATGCAGATCGCTCTCTTTTAAAAAATCATCGTTTTTAAGCGGCGAGTATTCGCGCCCGCCGATCTCGATGCTTAGGCTTTGCGAGCGCGGTAGCACTACGATATTTGAGCCGTAGCTGCGTAGCTCCTTAGCGACCTGATCGCCGATTTTTAGCGTGATATTTAGCATGCAAGCGATCAGCGAGACCGATAAAAATATGGTCAAAAACGCTAGAATTTTGCTATCCCTGGAGTTTAAAATGGAGGATTTGATGATGCGTAAAAACATTATTTAAGCTCCTTTAGCGTGCCGTTTTCATCTACATAGCGCTCGGGGTGCGCGGTGAAGGCGTTTGCATTCGCTTCGCTTTCGAAAAAGTAGGTGCGTCCGTAGTAAAGATAGCTAAATTTAGAGGTGTTTAAAATTTCTTTTCTACTGACCGGATCGATCACCTTTTTATCCACGATCTCCGAGAAATAGGACGCGCCGTCCTCGATCGTCTTAAGTGCGATGACGATATTTTGCCCCTCTAGCTTATAATCCAGCGGGATCGGATTGCAGCCGCCCAGCTTACCGACGCTCGGCAAAAAGATACGCACGTTGCAAGCGATGCAGATGAGCTCGTCGCCTTTTTTGATATAGCCCATATCGCCGCAGATCGAGCACGCGTCAAAAACCGCGACCGGGGCAAATTTGTCCGTGAAGCGGTTTAGTAGAAAAAACCTGACCTTATGCCCGTCGTCGGTGACGTAGGCAAAGCGGTGCAGCTTGCCATCTTTTACGATGTTTGCATCGATTATGAATTCCGCGCCTTGCGGCTCGATGATCTTAGGCTCATCGATCGTAGGCGGTTTTGAGGCGACCAAGATATAATAAAGCCCCAAAAAGCTGATTAAAACCCCAAGCGATAAAATCAGGCTAAAATCTCTAAAAATGGCGAATCTGCCCGCCTTAACCTCTCTAAATTTTATAATGTCCGCTTCGCGAGGCAGACGCCTTGGCGCACGAAATGCCGTAAGTAGCGCAATTAGCGCGGCTATAAGGCAAAGAGCTAGCGTCAGATAGGAGTTGTTGTAGTGGATGATTTTAGCGATGACGCTTAGAAACTCGGACGAGCCGATCGCGTTTGAAAGCCCTTCAAAACCCTTCGCAGCTAGCGCTTTGGGCGCGTCTGCCTGGCGCAGATCAAGACCCAAAAAGCCGATTTTGGCGATGAAGGCAAATGCCCACGCAAGAGCGAATGACGCCAGCTTTGCACCTCTACTCGCGCGCGCTAGAGCTGAGCGATAAATAAAATAGAATAAAATGAGCGCCAGCGCACCTAAAACCGCCATAAAGAGGTTGGTTAGGCTGAAGCTGTCCAGTAGCTCGCCGGAGAAAATTTTAAAATTCATCCCTATGAAGCGGTATTCAAATCCGCACGCGCAGCCAAGAGCAAAAATAATCGCGGCTGTTAGGTAGAAGCGTTTAAGCTTAAATGCGAGCAGCAGCGCTAACAGCGCCAAGAGCGCGAGCGCGTCAAATATAATCTTGCCTGTATCGGCGTTTGCCGAGCGCGCAAATGCGCTAAAGCACAGCGCCCCGAATGCAGCTCCTAAAAGCGCGGGCAAAAACGATGCGCTGATAAAGCGCCTGCCGCCCAGATACGCGCTTAAAAACGCGAGCGGAAATAGAGCCAAGCTAACGTGATAAAAAAATATCGTCATCAAAAATCCTCATCGAGCCTAATGCGCATAAATCGCCTATAATTGCTTAAATTTTAAAATTTTAAAACCTACGCCATTTTGTAAATTTTAAAATTTCAAATCCGCTTGCAAAAAATTTGCAGCGTCAAAAGCCGCCCGCAAAGAGAAATTTCGCCTCGCTCTTGCTTTGGCTTTATCTCGCCCTAGCGGCGAGCTAAATTTAAAATTTTAAAATTCCAAGTATCTTGAAATTTTAAAATTTTGCCGCAGCTAAAAGATTCGTAAGCTTAAACGCGTTAAAGCAAAAACGATGCGCTTTGGCTGTGGCGTAATGGCAAATTTAAACGGGCTAAATTTAACCGCCTTAAATTTAAAGCGTGCGGCTAAACCCAATACCGCTAGAGCTCCGCCAAAACGGACTTGGCGGAGCCTGCTACGATTTACTCTTTAGGAGCGCCTGTGTATTGGAAGGTGTATTTAACCGAGAACGGCTCCCACCATTTGCCTACGCCGGTCGCTTTGTCTGCGTGGCGACCGAATCCGTTGGCGCTTGGATTTTCGATGTTGTAGATTAGCTCGTAGTTGCCTACACCATTTACCATCTTAATATTGGCGCCGTAGTGAGGGCCGTCGCTAGCTACCATCGGCATGAAATTTCCCTTTTGAATCTTGCCTGTGTCTAGGTTTTTAAGCACGTAAGCGATCTTTAGGTAAGGGATCCACTCGCCCTCGCCAAATCCGTTTGCGTTGCCTTTGATAGCGTGGATATCCGCCTCAAGGTGGATGTCCGCCTTGCTAGGAGCTAGATCGATGCCTTTAGGCTCCATATCGATAGGCTGAAGATACACAGCAGCGATCTCCATTCCATTTTGCTCAATCGGCTCGCCGATCGGATGCTCTCCCGCCATTGCTATAACAGAGGCTAGGCTTAGTGCCAACATACCTGAAAAAATCTTTTTCATCTTTTCTCTCCTTATTAAGATTTGTTTTTTTGCTTATTTTTTAAGATCAAAATTCCTACGATTAAAAGCACGATCATCACCGCTTGCGGCACGAGGCTCTGGACGTAAGGATAAAATCCGATCCACGTAATCGTAGGAAGCCCATCAATAACGGTAGGCACGAATACCTTGCCCTCGACTAGCTCCATCACGCCCTTGCCCACAAATACGACGGACATATAAAAGATAATGACTGATGTAGCGATGAAAAATGGCTTGATAGCGATTTTAAGCGAGAATTTTTTGATGACGATATAAACTATAATAAGAGCCGCCAGACCCGCTGCAAAGCCTGCTGCTACCATGCTAGTAGCTGCTGGACTTTTAGCATCGAAAAGTAGTGCCAGATAAAATAGCACTGTCTCTGCGCCCTCGCGATAAACCGCTAAAAATACCGTCCACCAAAGCATCTTGCTATCGCCCGAACTTAGGCTGTTTGAAATTTGACCTTGGATATAGGCGCTCCACTTTTTGGAGCTTGCATTTGAAAGAAGCCAAAAGCCCACGTAAAATAGCAGTACCACGGCGATTAACATCACCGCGCCCTCCATCACTTCGCGCGTTTGTCCTGCATTTTCACTACCGAAGATATAATTCAGCCCGTAAGCCGTAGCGATACTTAGCACAACCGCGACGCCAAGAGCGCTGTAAACGATATTTAGGTGCTTTGAGTTGCCGGATTTTATAAGTAGAGCGATGACTGCAGCTACGATGATGAGCGCTTCAAATCCTTCACGCAAGATAATGATAAACGCGTATAAAAATAGATCCCAATTGCTTGATTTTTTCGTTAGCTCTAGACTTTGGGTAAGCTGATCAAATAGCTTATTTTGCGCCGCTACAATCTGCTCTTTGGAAGCACCCGCGCGCATAAGAGCCGAAATTTTATTAAAGCTTGCTTCGGTGTCTAGCTTGAGCTGGGATTTTTTAGCGCCGACGATGTTTTCCATGCCGCTTTCTTCGTATTCGTCGAAGTAAATATTGCCGCTCTCATCGATCGCGTCATCAACCTTGCCGCTCTCGTAAAGCTGCAAAA
>CAUSBF010000094.1:0-6810 GCA_963529595.1 uncultured Campylobacter sp. | reverse complement strand
TTTAAAATCTGCTCTTTAAGCCGCGCTAGATTGGTAAAATTTTGATTTTCGCGCAGGAACTTTATAAATTTCACGCAGGCAAATTTCGCGCCGCTGTTTTTGTCCGCAACCTCTAAATTTTTATTTTCGGCGTCCAGGCTCTCGCTCACCGCAAAATTCTGCGTAGAAATTTCGGTCGAATTACGCGCCGAAATTTCATCTAAATTTTGCGCAGAATGTGCGGCTTGCCCCCCGCAGCACGGCGCGCGATCTTGTGCGGAATTTAAACCCGCCTCAAAGCCTGCAAAGTCCCCTAAAATGTGCGTTTCAAGCGCAAAAGCCCCGTCGGTGCTGAGCCTATGCCCCAAGAAGCTCACGCTTGCAAATTCCTTGTTTCCGGTGCGCGCCATGGTCGCATACACGCCACTTTTTGGCATAAAATAGCCGCTCGCATCAAGATTTAGCGTCGCTACGAACTCCCGCCCCCCGCGCCCCTGACCGCGCACTACGCGTCCGCAGATCTCGTAATTTCGCCCTAAAAGCTCCGCCGCCTCTTCGCACCGACCTCGCGATAAAAGCTCCTTGATCCTACTTGAATGCACGCCGCCGCCGCTTAAGCAAAACTCTCCTACGACGCAGGTTTGCCCGCGAAATTCGCGCCTTAAAAATTCTACGTCCCACGCCCGATCACGCCCAAATCTAAAGTCCTCGCCTACGACAATTTTTTGTAAATTTATGAAATTCTGCCTTAAAAGTGCGATAAATTCGCCTCCGCTAAGGCTTTTGATAGCTCGTAGATCGCAATAAAAAATCTTTTTGTTCGTAAATGCCTGCCGCGACGCAAAAGGGGTGAGCTTCGTGCCACCACCTGCTAGGATTACGATTATTGCGCCTTGCTCGCCTAGGCGCTCAAATAATTTTTGATGTCCAAGGTGCATGCCGTCGAAGTTACCGATCGCTACGGCGTGCACATTATCGCGGTTTGCGCCTTGTAGCGTTGCGAAAATCTCGCCACGTGTGAACTGCTCGCTTAGGCGCGCACGCAGCACTTCCGCACAAGCAGGAAGCGCGCTTTGAGCTTGTGCGTCTACGTCATTGCTGCAAGCGTCGTTATAAGCCGTTTTACTGCCAAAAGTCGTTTCATTGCTGCAAGAGGTGTTGGTGTCTGCTTCATCTGCGCGGTGCGCATCGCCGGCTTTGTTTTCACTCAACTCTTGCCTTGGGCGTTTGATATTTTGAGATGAATTTTCTCCATTGCTTGTGAAATTCTGTTCCGTAAAATTTTTCAAGCTGGAATTCTGCGATACGAAATTTTGCTCTTTAAAGTTCTGCAGCGAAGCCTCTGTATGGTCTTTACATGATTTTTGATTAGCCATTACTTCTGCTTCGTCCAGACGATATTTTTGGTGTCGTAGCCGCTGTGCTTCGCCTTTTTTAGATAAACGATGCGGATTGGCTCAGGCAGGGTTTTGCTGCGCGAGAGGATATACAGCTCGCTTGTATCGGCGCCGAAGATTAGGGCGTAGCGATAGTCGCCGTCCACCTGTGCCACGCGGTAGAGGGAGTCGGAAATCAGGCCTTTTTGATAGAGCAGGCCTACGTTTTTATCGCCCGCAAACTCCAACACGTGCTGCTCGTTTTCGATTTTGCCCGAGCTTGTTTTGGCGGTTTTTAAAAGATTGATCGTGGAGTTTTTATCGATGAAGCACTCGTACGCGGTGTTTTGCAGCTCGCCACCGCCCTTCATGCGAGCGATCTCATACCAGCCGCCGCTAAATTTAGCGATGTCGAAGTTTTTTACGATCGGCGCTTTGGGGTTTAAGCTTTTGGCGCATGAGCCCAAAAATAGCGCGCAAAATGCCAAGATAATTAAGTTTTTAAATTTCATCATTCATCCTTTTTAGAAGATAGAAAAATTCTTGATTTCCATCTTTGCCCGTGATATTACAAGCGCCGACATGCAGCACTGAAAGGCCCAGCTCGGCGCATAGCCGCTCGAATTTCGCTCGCGCGGCGCCCGCCGCCTTTTCATCTTTGAGCACACCTTTTTTATTTCGCTTCGCCTCCGCGCCCGCCTCGAATTGCGGCTTAAATAGCACGATGAGAGCGCTTTTTGTGAGGCTCGCGAGGCTTTCTAGGATTAAATTTAGCGAGATGAAGCTCACGTCGCAGGTGATGAGATCGAATTTTTTCTCGCTCTCAAATTCCCTGATGTCGGTGTTTTCGCGCACGATCACGCGATGATCGCGTCGCAAAATTTCGCTTAGCTGCGAGCTGCCGACGTCAAGCGCGGTCACTCTCTTTGCGCCACGCTGAAGTAAAATTTGCACGAACCCGCCGGTGCTGCTGCCCACGTCTAAAACATCGACTCCCGCTAAATTTAAAATATCTTTTTGCGAGGGCTTTGTTTGTATCGGCTCCGTGCCGCCTTCGTTGCGGCACGCACCCGCCTTGCCGCCCGATTTGGAGGCTTTCGCCGCATTTAAAATCTCTGCCGTCTCGGCGTCTGCGTCCGTTTGCAAAAGTCCTGCCGTCTCGGCGCCTGTGCTCGTCTGTAAAAATTCCACCGTGTGCTTGCCTGTATCGGTTTGTAAAAGCTCCGCCGTCTCGGCGCTAGTTTTTACGTTGCGGATCGCCTCGGTATTTGTTTCTGCGATCTTTGCTGCCGTTGCGCTTGGAATTTCGGTCGTCGCGTTCGCGCCTAAAATTTTATCCGTAGCCGCAAAATCTGCACCTGAAATTTGCATCACTGCCGCTTTTCTATCCGCATCCTTTGCGGCGCTGCACGGCTTTGAAATTTCTGCCGCCGAGTTAGGCGAATTTGCGCCGCAGCTTGCTAAAAGCCCGTTTTCGGCGAGCTCGTCCAAAAAGCCTGCAAGCTTGAGCGCGCCCCTGCTTACGTAAATTTGCTCGGCAGTACTGATTTCACCGCTCTGCTCGGGCGCTATCTGCGCGGAGGGTCTGTTTTGCACGGCGCCTCGCAGCAAAATTTTATCCTGCTTTATCAGTGCGGTAGCCTGATTTCTGCTGATTTTAAGCGTGTTTGCTACGAGCAGATCAAATCTCATTTTGTTTTTTCTCCGCGCCGCGATGAAATTTTAAAGCTTGCGCAGCTTTTGCGCGGCTTTGGGTTTAAAATTCTATCGCACAAAGCAAAGTCGCGCGTAGCAGTGCTACGCGGCTCAAATTTCAGCCAGCTGCACGCCGTAAATTTAGCTATACTGCGCATTGTAAATTTTAGCTCGCCGTGCGTTGTAAATTTTATCTTGCCGCTAGCGAAAATTTTAAAATTTATCCTATCGGCGCAGTGTTCGTGCGCCGCAAAATTTAAAATATTTTCGCTTGCAGCCCTATCTATCGACATCGTGCGCGCCGTTTTAGCGCCGCTGCAGGCAGAGCTCGCCCGCCTCGCAGAAATCGCCTCTCGGTCATCCGCTTTTACGCGCGCTTCAAAGCTTAGCGATCTTATAGTGTCCGCTCGATTTGTCGCTTTTGCTCTTGTCGCTTGTTTATGTGTTTTAAAATTTTTAAAATTCTCACGGCTTGTGAAATGCACAAACGCCGTAGGACGGAGGTTGCTTTTAAAATTTAATCTCGCGCCGTTTACGTGCGGGTTTGTCACAAAGCAGAAAACCTTCACTCGCCGCTCCCCGCGAGCGCTTCAGGCTCGCTCTTGCCGGGTGGATTTGCGCCGGGCGTTTGCAACGAGTTCGCAAGCGCTTCAAACTCGCTCTCGTCGATCACCCGCACGCCAAGCGAGCGGGCTTTTTGCAGTTTGGAGCCCGCTTCTGCGCCTGCAAGCACGAAGTCGGTCTTGGCAGATACCGAGCCTTGCACCTTCGCGCCCATTGCCAAAAGCCTGGCCTTAAACTCGTCGCGCGGACGGCTAAGCGTGCCGGTGATGACGACGCTGCGGTCCGTGAAGACGCTTTTGACGGTCTGCATCTCGGGCGCGCGAGGCGTGATGATTTCGCTTAGATTTAGAATTTTTTCGCGATTTATCTTGCAAAACTCCGCTACGCTCCTTGCCATCGCCTCTCCAAAGCCATCCAGTCGCAGAATTTCATCCTCGCTTGCATCCAGCCAATCCTGCCCGAATGCCGCGGCGATCTTGCGCGCGGCTACCTCGCCGATGTGCTCGATCCCTAAAGAAGCGATGAATCGCTCAAGCGGCGCGTTTTTGCTCGCATTTATCGCGCTCAAAAGGTTTGAAATTTTTTTATCCGCAAAGCCTTCAAGATCCGCCAGATCCTGCGCGCCGAGGGCGTAAATGTCGCCGATCTTTGAAATTTTGCCGCTTTCAAAAAGCTGCGTGATCGTCGCATCGCTTAGCCCTTCGATATTCATGCATTTTTTGGAGCAGAAATATATCAGCGAGCCTATTACGCGCGCCTTACAATCGAGGTTTTGACACTTTATGAGCGCGCCTTCGTCAAGCAATTTCTCGCCGCAAACCGGGCAGCGATTCGGGCGCGAAATTTCGCTCTGCGTGCCGTCTCTGCGCTGTTTGTAAACGCTCGTGATCTTCGGGATCACGTCGCCGCTGCGGATGATGCCCACGAAGTCGTTTTTCATCAGCCCCAGCCGCGCGATCTCGTCGAAATTATGAAGCGTCGCGTTTGAAACGTTCGCGCCGTCGATATTTACGCTATCTACGACGGCTACGGGGGTGACCGCGCCGGTGCGGCCGACCTGCAGATTGATCTCGCGCAGCCGCGTTACCTTTTCGATCGCAGGGAATTTATACGCGACCATAAAGCGCGGAAATTTCACCGTATAGCCCATCTGTGCGCACTTTGAAAGTTCATTTACGCGGATTACCATGCCGTCAAGCATCAGGTCTTTGCTCGCGCGCATGCTATGCAGCGCCTCGTATGCAGCTCTGATCTCGCTCGCGCTCTTGCAGATGCGGCAAAACTCGTCGCGCAAAAAGCCGAGACTGCGCACGAACTCCATTATCTGCGAGTGCAGTGCAAAGTTTAACGAATGCTCGCCCACCCCCCACGGGATAAATTTTAGCTTCCGCTTCGCCACGATCGCGCTATCTAGCTGCCTTAGGCTGCCTGCGGCGGCGTTGCGCGGGTTTGAAAATAGGCTCTCGCCGTTTGCGGCGCGCTCGTCGTTTAGCGCGTCAAAATCGCTCTTGGCGATCAGCGTCTCGCCGCGGATCTCGATCCTTCCCGTGTAGGGGATCTGAAGCGGCACCGATTTGATCGCTCTTGCGTTTTGCGTCACGTCCTCGCCTACAAGCCCGTCGCCGCGCGTCGCCGCGCTTATCAGCACGCCGCCTTCGTAGGTCAAATTTAAGCTTGCGCCGTCAAATTTCGGCTCGACGTAAAACTGCGCGCCGCTCTTTTCGCCGCGAGCCAACCACGCCAAAAGATCCGCGTCGTCAAAAATATCCTCCATCGACCACATCTGCGCGCCGTGAGCGAGCTTGGAAAAGCCCTCGCTGATCGCGCCTCCGATGCGCCGCGTAGGCGAGTACGGCAGCGCGAGCGCGGGATTTTGCTCCTCAAATTTCTCCGCTTGCGAATAAAGCTCGTCGTACTCCTCGTCGCTTGCGATCGGTTTATCGTCGGTGTAATATGCCCGCGCCCACGCATTTAGGGTATCTACCGCGGATCTGTATTCATCGTAATTCATCTTGCGCTCGCATCTTTAAATTTTAAAATTCCGCGCACCGCTAAAATTCCATGCGTTGCTAGAATTTTACACTCAGCGGCGAGCCCCTCCGCTCCAAACACTGTGCCGTATAACGAGTAAATTTTAAATTCCATTGCTGAACTCCTTTAGCGCGCGCTCGTAATCAGCCGGCGTATCGATGCCGATGCTTTTGGTTTCGATACCTAGCATCGCGATCTTCTCACCGGCGCTTATGGCGCGAAGCTGCTCGAGTTTTTCGGTATCTTCCAGCGCTGAGGCGGGCAGGGCGCAAAACCGCTTTAAATTTCGCACGCTGTATGCGTAGATGCCGATGTGTCCGAGGTAGCACTCGCATGCCGCGCGTGGATAGGGGATGAGCGAGCGCGAAAAATAGATCGCAAAGCCTGCGTTATCAAGCACTAGCTTGACTAAATTCGGATCCTCCGCCGCTTGAGGGCTTATATATTTGTAACAGCTCGCCATAAATGCGCCCTTTTGCGTGATTGCATCGCTGGCGAAATCTTTAAATTTGATCAAATTTCCGCTCTCGAAAAAGGGCTCGTCGGCTTGGATATTGATGATGATCTCGTTCTCCGCAAGCGCTGCGTTTGCGACCGCTTCAGCGATGCGATCGGTGCCGCTTTGATGCTCGCGCGCGGTGAGAACGGCGTCAAAGCCGTAATCTTGCGCGATCTTTAAAATTTGCGGCTCATCTACGGCGATTAGCACGCGGTCTGCCTTGGCGGCATTTTGAGCCGTTTTGATAAACATCGGCACGCCGTCAAACTCACATAAAATTTTATTTTTAAAGCGCGTCGAAGCAAGGCGCGCGGGGATTACTATCATTTTTTGATCCACTCCATTATAGCGTTTTTGATCTCGCTTTGCTCCACGACGCTGGAGTGAACCTGCGGCGCGCTAAAAAGGCGCGAGATCTGCGGCGGAATGTCGCTGCGAAATTCTTTCGAAAGCGCGATCATATCGGCTCGCTCGTCCTCGCAAGCCCTGCCTTTGATCGCGCCGATCATCGACGGCGTAAATTTAATCCACTTCGCGGTCGAGATGACGAGATTTAGGCGGCTTTCGTCAAGCAGCTTAAAGCAGGTCGCCGTGTGCGGGTCGATCAGCACGCCGCGGCTGCTCTCTTGTTTGATAAACTTAGCGCACTGCGTATCGTCGCAAAAA
>CAUSBF010000093.1:0-6922 GCA_963529595.1 uncultured Campylobacter sp. | reverse complement strand
ATTTACTGCCCGATTACACGGCGAGACTTACGAAATTTGCGCTGCAAAATGAGTTTTTAAAAGCCAAGCAGATCAACGACGATCTCTACGCGATCAATAAAATTTTATTCTGCGAGAGCAATCCGATCCCGATCAAAGCGGCGATGTATATCGCGGGCCTAACGCCGAGTTTAGAGTACCGCTTGCCGCTTTGCGAGCCGAGCGCGGAAAACCTCAAAAAAATAGAAAACGTAATGAAACAAGACACTCTCAAAGGATTTTAATTGACGAACGAATTTAAAGGAAAAACGCTAGTTATCAGCGGCGGCACGAGAGGCATAGGCAGAGCGATCGTTTTAGAATTCGCAGCTGCGGGGGCAAATATCGCTTTTACGTATAATTCCAACGAGGAGCTAGCGACTTCGCAAGCAGCCGAGCTTGAGAAGGCTTACGGCATCAAGGCGCGCGCTTATGCGCTCAATATCTTAGAGCCAGAGACCTACAAGGAGCTCTTTGCCAAGATCGACGAGGATTTTGCGCGAGTGGATTTTTTCATCTCAAACGCCATCATCTCGGGTCGCGCAGTCGCGGGCGGATACACGAAATTTATGAGGCTAAAGCCGCGCGGCATCAATAATATCTTTACCGCGACCGTAAATGCCTTCGTCGTGGGCGCGCAAGAAGCCGCAAAACGCATGGAAGCGGTAGGCGGCGGCTCGATCATCTCGCTTAGCTCCACGGGAAATTTAGTCTATATCGAAAACTACGCGGGTCACGGCACGGCAAAAGCCGCAGTTGAAGCGATGGCACGCTATGCCGCGACCGAGCTTGGAGAGAAAAACATCCGCGTAAACGTAGTAAGCGGCGGCCCGATCGAAACGGATGCGCTGCGGGCCTTTACTAACTACGAAGAGGTACGCGATAAAACCGCCGAGCTTAGCCCGCTAGGACGCATGGGGCAGCCGGAGGATTTGGCAGGGGCATGTTTATTTCTATGCTCGAGCAAGGCTAGCTGGGTGACGGGGCACACCTTCATCGTCGACGGCGGAACGACCTTTAAATAATGCTAAATTTACCCAATATTTTAGCGAGCTTTCGCGTTGCGCTGGCGCCGCTGTTTTTCTGGCTGATCTTACTAGCAGGCCATGCAAACGGCGGCATGGTGGGCTCGGTGCACGTCAGCTGGATCGATTATTTTGCCGCGCTAGTCTTCGTCATCGCCTCCGTCACGGACTTTTTCGACGGATATATCGCGCGCTCTTGGAATCAAAAGACCAAACTAGGCGCCATCATCGATCCGCTCGCCGATAAGATGCTAACTCTTGCAGGCTTTTTGGGGCTTATGTTTATCGGGCGCGCCAGCCCGTGGGCGATCTATCTGATCCTAATCCGCGAGTTTTTCATCACGGGTCTTCGCGTGGCGATGGCGGGCGACGGCGTAGAGGTCGCCGCGTCGATGGCGGGCAAGGTAAAGACGGTCTTTCAGATGATCGCTATCGGCTGGCTAACGATGCAGTGGCCCTATGCAAACGCCCTACTCTGGATCGCGGTTGCACTGACGCTATATTCGGGTTTTGAATACGTCGCGGCGTATGCTAAGGCTACGAAAAAGAGTTAGAATTTCGGCTATATATGGCTTTCGTAGTTAAAGAAAAAATCGGCGAAGAAAATGCAAGAAAGCATGATCTCGACAAAGCTCAAAAGGATATTAGAGATAAAATTTCCAAATGCGATTGTCTCTTTGCTGTAAAAACAATGGATAACGGACTACAGAGCTTCATCACAAGATGCTAGAACTCGCACTTAAGTGGGGTTTTAGCGATAGAATTTCAGCGTAAAATTTCACCTATAACGGTGACATTAAATTTTGAAATTTCACGTTCAAATTTTACTAGACAAAATTCTATAGATGCTTAGTCTGTATGCGCACAGCGATGTACAAACCTATAAAATTTAAAAGATAAAATTCCGCCGCGCGAAATTTCACGGCGCAGAATTCTGTCTAAACCGCCGCACAAAATTTTAGGACGGCGCGGCAGTATTTTAAAACACGACAAAATTTCAAAGCGCGACAAAATTTTAGAGTATGACGACTTGTCAAAACATAATGAAATTTCAAAGCATAGCGGCATTTCAAAGCACAAAGCCTCGCGCGGCGAAATTTTATAATACACTTCACAAAATCTCGCGGTAAAATTTCGCTTTTAAATTTTAAATTCCTCGCGTCCTCTATCCGCCCGCGCGCCCTTAATTTAGCTAAATTTATAGCCCGAAACGGCGGCGGGCTAAGTTTAAAGCTAACCAAGTTTAAAAAAGCAAGCTAAGGCTTTAAACGGCGATCTAAGCTTAAAATTTACAAAATCATAGTAAGCTTAGTCCATTTTTTACAAAGGTCTGAAATTTGAAAAGCATAATTTTAACGCTAGCGATCCTGGCGGTCGGATTTTATTTTTACTCGATAAATTTTATGGTCACGGTGCTGGCGATCAGCTTCCTCATCTTTTTCCACGAGCTGGGGCATTTTTTGGCGGCGCGGGCGCTGGGCGTGGGGGTGAACGTCTTTAGCGTGGGCTTCGGCGAGAAGGTCTTTACCAAGCGCATCGGCGCGACGCAGTACGCCATCAGCGCGATCCCTCTGGGGGGCTACGTGAGCCTTAAGGGGCAGGAGGATTTGGATCCCGCCGCGGCAAGCGCAGACCCCGATAGCTACAACTCCAAAGGCCCGATAGCGCGCATAATCATACTTTTTGCGGGGCCGTTTTTTAACCTGCTGCTTGCGTTTTTGATCTACATCGCGCTGGGCTACATCGGTGTCGAAAAGCTCGCGCCCAAGGTCGGTAAAATTTCGCCAAATTCCGCCGCGGCAAGCGCAGGGCTAATGCTAAATGATGAAATTTTATCGATCGATGGTAAGCAGATCCGCGAGTGGGACGACATCTCAAGGCAGGTAACCGCAGCGCCGCTAAGCTTAGAAATCATGCGCGGCGGCGAGCGGCTGAGCCTACAGCTCACGCCGAAGCTCGGCGAGAAAAAAACCATCTGGCGCGAGAGCATCAGAGTGCCGCTCATCGGCATTTCGCCCGATTACAACGCGACCGTGACGCTATATCACAAGGGCGCAAGCTCGCTTAGTTTCGCGTGGGATCAGACGGTGGAGGCATCAAAGCTCATCTTGGTGGGTCTTGAGAAGCTCGCTAGCGGCGTCGTTTCGCCTAAGGAGATGGGCGGTATCGTCGCCATTACGGACATCACCTCAAAGGCGGTCGATTACGGCGCGGCGGTCTTGCTCGCGCTCGTGGCGCTAATATCGGTAAATTTAGGGCTCATCAATCTCTTTCCGATCCCCGCGCTCGACGGCGGACACATCGCGTTTAATCTATTTGAGCTCATCTTTCGCCGCCCCGTGCCAAAGCGGGTGTTCGTGGGCGCCAGCTACGTAGGTATGGGGATTTTAGCGCTTTTGATGATATTTACGGTGCTGAATGATTTCGCTAGAATTTTGGGATTTTACAAATGAGGCTGGATGAAATTTTAAAGCGCATTGAGGCTGCGAAAGCAGGCGCGGGCGAAGTGCAGCTAGTCGCGGTAAGCAAAAACGTAGGCACGGATGAAGTGCGCGAGCTGTATTCGCAAGGACAGATCGCATTCGGCGAAAACAGAGTGCAAGAGCTAAAGCGCAAAAGCGAGCTACTGCGCGAACTGCCGCTAAAGTGGCACTTCATCGGCACGCTGCAAAGCAACAAAATCAATCAGCTCATCGCTCTACGCCCGACGCTGTGGCAGAGCTGCAACAGTTGCGAGCTCGCGCTTGCCGTAAATAAGCGGCTAACTTATCCGCTAGATACGCTGCTGGAGATCAACGCTGCGGGCGAGAGCTCCAAAACTGGGCTCGATAAAAACCGCGCCGTGGAGGAGTTTTTGCGCATCAAGCAGGAGTGCAAAAATCTAAATTTAATCGGCGTGATGAGTATCGGCGCGCACGTGAGCGAGCCCGCGCAGATCGCGCGAAGCTTCGAGGTGAGCCGCGAGATATTCGATGCGCTCGTGCCGCACGGCGCGCGGATCTGCTCGATGGGGATGAGCGATGATTTCGAGCTCGCGATCAAATGCGGCTCGAACATGATCCGCCTGGGTAGAATTTTATACGCCTAGGCCCCGAGGGACGGGCCTTAGCGCACAAGCAAATTTTATACCGCTTTTATTAGGCGGCGCGCTTGATTTGCCGCGCGAGCCGAATTGGGCGCTTGCCTCAACTATGAAATTTGGCGCAATGCTTGATTTTACGCGCCGTTTAAATTTAGCGCGTTATTGAAATTTTATGCGGCGCGGTAATGCGACATCAAATTTTAAACTTCGATGAAATTTATTCGCAACGACGCAAATTTCAAAAACGCGACGATATAAAATTCTAAGCGCAATCCATATAAAGACAGAATCTTAAAAGGCGAAATTTCAAGTAGCGGCAGCTGGCGTATATCGCGCGCACGCTGGTGCAGGGCGCGAAAGTGATCTTTATGGACGAGCCTATCAACGGGCTGGACTTCGGCAATCAGATCAAGCTACTCGAGATGATAAAAGCGCTGGGAGATGAGGGCTACACCTTCGTGCAGACGACGCACTACCCGCGGCATGCGAAGTTCGTTTCAAGCTTGACGCTGTTTATAAAAGACGGCGAAATTTTAGCCTTCGGGCGCAGCAAGCAGCTCATAAACGCCGAAAATATCGATAAAATTTACGGCATAAACTACGAAAGATATGAGGACAGATTATGATTTTACGAGCGCGTAGTGCCGTTAAATTTAGCCAAACTAGGGTAGAATTGCGCGCATAGAATAACTTTTCGGCGGCAAAACGGCGCGCCGATAAGACGCCAAGCTTGCGAATCGCGGCTGCGGTAACATAAGCGACAAACCGAATTGCTAGCGAACAAAACGTCTAAATTTAAACGATAAATTTAAAGGAAAATCATGACTCCGCGAGAGATATTTTTAAACGGCTGCAATGAGATTGCAGCGAATTTCACGGACTTCAAGCCCACGCAAAAGGGGCAAAAGCTAACGAAGATCGGGGGCGACAAAGATATTTCGTTTGAAATTTATTTCAGCTCCAGCATGCGCAATTACTCAGGCAGCGTGAGCATCCTACCGCAGATCGCGATCTACTGCAAGCGCCTAAAAAAGCTGATGCAAGAGGAGCTACCCTACTCGACCGACCTTGTTTTCGTATCGTATCTGAGCTATCTCACGCCGCGCAGGCAGTTTCGCGACTGGCAGCTCGCGGGCGCTAGCTTTGAGCCCAGCGTGCGGGAGATTAGCGCGGCTATCAAGGATTACGCGCTGCCTATTTTTGAGCTTTTTAAGGACAAGCAAAAGGCGGTGGAATTTATGACGCAACGCGGGGCTAAATTTAACAAAAATCTAAGCGCCTTCGATCTGTGTCCGATCTACTTTGTATATTATTTCGGCGGCAAGGACGCAGCGGAGGCGTTTTTCAACGTCTGTCTAAGCGATTGCACCTACAAAGGGCGATTTTATAAGCTTTACGAGGAGCTTGCAAACGGCGCGGAGGCGGATTTTGGCAGGAGTTCGTTTTGGGGCGATACAGAGGCGAAATTTGCATTTATAAAGGGGCTTAAAATTTTAAATGGCTGAAGCTTTAATTCAAATTTTAATCGTAATTTTTAGCGTTTTGCTTCTGGGCGGGATTATTTGGACGCTTCTTCGGCGCAACCCTCGCAGGCTTAGCTCGCGCGAGCTTGCCGCGATAGATGGGATAAGCGAGATAAAAAGGCTTTCCGTGAGGCCGTTTTTGCTCTGGCCGGAGCGGTTTTTTATCTCGTGCGAGAGCCTTTGGTTCGATCAAAATTTCATATACGTTTTTGACGGACAGAAGCTCGCGGCGAGGTATAAATTTGAGCAAATTTTAGCGTTTGAGGTTACAAAAATACGGATAAATCATGCTAGGATTTGGCGGATCCGCTTTGCGGACGGCGCGAGCGAGCTTGAACGCGGCAGCGCGGACAAGCCCGAGCAAGACGGTGCGAGCGAATATAAATTTGTGCCCGCCGCTTCGATTTTTGAGCCGAGCTTTAAAGAATTTTTGCAAATTTTACGCGAGAAAAATCGAGACGCGATCAAGACGGAACCGAGATTTTGGGAGACCGTTTAGCGCGGCGGAATTTTAAAGCGGATTTGCAAAAAATAGAAAAAGTGCAGATCTTTGAGCGGCGATTGCCGTAAAGGGCGGCAAAAGCTACGCGCAAAACAGCAAGAGGCGACAAATAGATAAGGGGGCAGAATGAAACGTTGGAGCAAGCTTCAAAAACAGCTTTACGAACTCGTGGACGAGGGCATCGATTTTCAGATACATTGCACGGTTTATAGGATGCAAAGCAGGCGCGGCGGTACGGATTTGCCGCGATATTTTATCACGCTTGCGGACGAGATTATTTTTGATTACCCGAAGGATTTCATACTAAAAAGCGGCGGCATAAAAAGCCTAGCAGAGGGCGCTCTAACGAAAATTTATCCGTATGGTAACGACATAAGCGACATCGGCGAGCTTATCCGCGAATATATCGACACGCCCAAAGAGGAGCTGTTTGCAAAGCACTTCGATGCAGATGAATGGGGGCTCGCAAATATCCTAAAGGCTGCCGACAAACGCATCGGCAAAAAGAGGCTGCAAATTTTAGCCAAAAACAGGAAAAATCAAGCGATGCAAAAGGTAATAGCGGCTAGATTGGAGGCTTTGCAATAAATCCAAAGCGGCGATTTAAAAACGGAGCGAGCAAGCGCGGACGACAGACTAAAAATTTTGATTTATGAGCGGACTTTCTAAAATTTAACTGCAATCATTCGGTGAAAATTTAAAGAATTTCGAGCATATAAAATACGCAGAGGTAGGCTTACCTTAGCACGTCTCGCCGGGTAGTTTGAAATTT
>CAUSBF010000092.1:0-6966 GCA_963529595.1 uncultured Campylobacter sp. | reverse complement strand
AAATTTTGCAGAGCGCTCTTAGCCTGAAAAATACCGAAACACAAAAAATAGCAACAATAATTCCGCCAGTGATATAGGTAGCCGTCTTGTTGGTGCTAAGCCCTAGCATATCGCCCGTAGCAATATCTAGCGCAACTAAAGTCGCAGGCACCGCCGCTAAAAATAGATCAATGCCGGTGCTGATCATCCCCTCTTTTCTTGCCTGAGATACGAGATTTTGCATAATAAGCCTTTTTAAAATTTATCCCGAAGTATACATAAATCGATGTAAAGCAGGAATTAAATAGCTAAATTTAAAATTTTTAAATTTCATCGCGGCAAGCTTGCAAACTACGGAATTTCGGAATTCCAGGAATTCTACCAGAGAGAGAATAAAATTCCGCCACGGGATTTTAAAACGGAATTTTGGCTACGGGTTTGCGGGATAGAATTTCGCGGCGGAATTTCAAATCTCAAGCGATAGCATACTTTCATAGCAGGATTTAAAAATTAGCGCGATGTCGAATAGAATTCGCCGTGAAATTCTAGAGCAAAATTTTGCAAATTTGCAAGGCAGAATTCCGCCATGAAATTCCAGGCAGGAATTCTAAAACAAAACTTTATTACGAAATTTTAAAGCGAAATTCCGCTATGAAATTTAGATCCAAATTTTAAAGCGACATTTCAAGACAAAATTCCGCTATTTAAAATTTCGCGCCGATTGATGAGTTGCTTTGTCGCGCCGCTACTTCACCTGCGCGCTGAAAATTTGCGTGATGCTGGGGATTTGCTCGCCCGCAACGTCAAATTCCGCCGTTTTGATCTGTACGCTGTAGAGCGAGCTAAGCGCGGCTTCGGTTAAAATTTCGTTGCTTGCGCCGTAGTTGTAGCTAAGATCATTTCGCAAGATCAGTGTGCGATCGGCGACTGCGAGGGCGTGGTTAGGCTGGTGGGTGGTAAAAACTATGCTCGCATCGCTATTTGAGCGCAGATTCGCGATGAGGCTTAGCACGCGGTCTTGGTTTTTGATATCAAGCGCGCTGGCAGGCTCGTCCAAAAACAGCACGTCGCTACCGCTAGCTAGGGCTCTAGCAAAGAGTACGAGCTGTCTCTGCCCGCCACTAAGGGCGTTAAAGCTACGCTTTTGCAGATGGGTAACGCCTAGCGTATCCAGAGCGTCAAGGCAGATTTGAATATCCTTTTTGCCCGGTTTTGAAAAGAGCGAGATCTCGCGTACCCGCCCCATCAGTACGATGTCAAGCACGCTGTAATCAAACGCGACATTAAAGCTCTGCGGCAAGAAAGCAAATTTTGCCTTGCGCACGATCTCGCCTTCTTTAGGCTGTAAAATCCCCATCATACACGACATTAGCGTGCTTTTACCTTGCCCGTTTAAGCCCAAAATCGCTAATGTTTGAGAGCTGGCAAGCTCGAAGCTTAAGCCGCGAAAGCAGAATTTTTCCGCCTCGTAGTAAAAGCCAGCATTTTTTACCTCAATTAGATTTTGCATTTTTGGCGCTCCTTTTTAGAAGTAGGGCAAAGATTGGGCTTCCGATGAGAGCGGATAGAATTCCTAAAGGAATTTCGGCGCTACTTAGCGAGCGAGATAGATCGTCGATTGCCAGCATAAAGATCGCTCCTGCGATGAAGCAGGCAGGCATTAGCTTCACGTGGTCGCTGCCCGCGATGAGCCTGGTGGCGTGCGGCACTACAAGACCTACCCAGCCGATATTTCCGCTGACGCTAACTTGTACGGCGATCAGAGCGGTGCAAAGCGCTAGGATCGTGCAGCGCAGAAATTTAACATCCACGCCTAGCACGCGCAAATCATCATCATTTAGGCTGAGTAGATTAAACCGCCATCTCAGCGCGATTAAGACTGCAGAAGCGGGCAGGGCGATCGCGCACATCAAAATTACTTTATCGTATCCTGCGCTTACGAAGCTTCCTAACAGCCAAAAAACGATATTAGGCAGCACTTCCTCATCGTCTGCCAGATACTGCACCAAGCTCGTAAGTGCGGCAAATACGCCGTTAATGACTATACCTGCTAAAATGAGTGAGAAAATATCAGCGCGTGCTACGAATTTTGCCAAAAGATAGAGTAAAAATAGCGCCGCAAGCCCGAAGCAAAATGCAAAACCCGCAAGCCATAAGCCGCTCAATCCTAGCAAGATACAAAGCGCGCCGCCGAATGCCGCTGCGGTGCTAACGCCTACGATGTGCGGGCCAACGAGCGGGTTTTTAAATACCGCTTGCAAGCTCAAACCCGCGATAGCAAGCGCTCCACCGCAAAGGCTGGAGAGTAGAATGCGCGGAATTCTAACATCCATCATCACACTTTTGGCGGCTTCATCGCCGCCCCCGCTAAAGAGAATTTTAAAAATTTCTTCTAACGGGATATGAAACTGCCCGCTAGCGAGCGAGATTAGCGCCAGCACTACCCAAAGGAGAAGCAGGATTAGGTTCAGCATTATTTTTGATATTTGACGCGGTAAAATTTCTCGTAGAATTCCTCTACTTTTTTATCAAAGTTTGCGTCCTTAAAATTTTGCGGATAAAGTTTCATCGCAAGCCATTCCTCACCAAGCGCCATTGCTTCGGCAGTCGGATGACCCCATGCTTTAACGAATTCGGGCATTAGATAAATTCTATCCTCTTTCACGGCGCTAAGACCTTTTAGCGCAGGGTTTGCCTTAAGTTCGGCAGGTACTTGAGGATAGCGGTTTTGCACTAAGATAATCTGCGGATTCCATGCTAAAATTTGCTCCGGCGAAACCTGTTTATAGCCCTTTATATCTGCAGCGGCGACGTTCGTCGCACCCGCTCTTGCTAGCATTACGCCAGTATATTTGCCACTACCGTAGGTCGTAAGATCGGGATTTGCCATATAAACTCTAGGTCTTTTATCTACGATAAAATTACTAAATTTGGCATTTAAATCAGCTTGCGATTTTTTAACGAAATCTATTAGTTCAGCGGCATCCTTTTCGTGATTGCTTAGTTCGCCTAGAATTTTAACCCCCTCGTAAAAGCCCTCATCGTAAGCAGCGAAGCTATCGCGCTCATCTTTAAAGGTCGGATTTAGCTTAGCTTTTTCCTCTTGTGCAGAGCTAAAAAACGAAATGCCTACGACTGGGATTTTTAACTCCTCCATTTTAGCGATATATTCTTTGGGGAAGTAGTTTACTACTACGACCGCATCGGGCTTTAGACTAAGCAGAGCTTCGTAATTGACATCTTTGATATCGCCTGGATTAGGTAGGTTTTTAAAACTCGGTGCCAAACGATTATACTCTTTGCCTAGGCGCTGCTCCCAGCTTTTTAGGATGCCTACGACCTTATCTTGGGCGTTGATTTCGTTTAAGACATTGAGTGCTTCGTGGTGTAGCACGACGATACGATTTACTTGATCCGGGATTGTGACCTTGCGACCGAGCTGATCGGTAATCGTGCGATCTGCAAAAGCCAGGCTAGCGCAAAGCGCTGCACCAAGAAGGATTGAGTGAAGTTTAAGCATTTTTTCTCCTTGAAAATTCCGCAAAATATGCGGGCTTAGAATAGCTGAATTATAGCCGATCGGCATAAAATCTAGATAAATTTTATATAAATTATTTCATTTTTTCGTGGGGGATTTCAGATGCTTTCGTAGGGCAGAATTTTGTGATTTTACGCAGAATTTTGCTAGTAAAAATTTTTGCCCTTCTTCTCTAGGCTAACCGGATACTGCCCGATACCCAGCGAAACCGATTGGTTTTTTGATTTATTTTGCAGGCGTCGTCCATAAATTTTTATTCCAAAGCTCTGCGCCAGAAATTCCTTTAATCCTAATCCAAGCGATAAGTTCTAAAATTTCAGATAAAATGATTACCGTAAGTGCGGTATAGCGGGCAGGCGCGCTGCTATACCACGACTTATCGACATCGAGCATTTTAAGAAGTTTAAGAAGCGCTTCCCACGTTAAAGTTATCACGGCGCAAATATAAAAAATTTTGCTTCCGCTTGCCTTGCCGAGCAAGTATAGCGTGGCGACCCGCTTCCAAAGAACGATGAGCGCTAGCATAATATTTGCGGTACTCCAAAGAGCCATGATTTGAGATTTTCCGATCTCGGATAGATGCTTCAAGCCTGCATAAAGCGCACCCATTGCGCAATAAAAAGCTCCTTCGAAGGAGCTACCATTTTGCTGAAGGGCGTAATCCCAGATATCAAGACCGGTATAATTTAGCGAATAAAATAGCATCGCGCCCAGCAAGGCGGCATATATCGCGTAGGCAAAAAACATAGCGCGATACGCGTTAAAGACTTTGCTAGCGGAGATATCTGAGATCATTTTGGTTGCCGAAAGCTTAAAGCTCATCGAAGTAAAAATCACGGCGACGATTGCGGCTGCGGCGGCGAAAAACACTCTCATCGTAATGCCGTGCAAAAACTCGCAACAAACCCAAATGATCAGATAAGTGCAGATTGCCAAAACGCTAGAGGTTATACCGCGAAATTTTATGGCGTTTAAAGTATCACGCTTCATTTTTTGCCTTTAGATTTTTAAAATTTTATGGCGGATTATACTTGCAGGATTTGAAATTTAGATAAATTTTGGGGCGCGAGTGGAATTTAAATAGAGCAAAATTTTGAATTAAATTTAATCTTTTGGTTTTGAACGAGGATTGTTTCGGGCGAATAGGCACTAGAAGCTGAATTTTGAAATAACTGTTCATTTATGAAAAAGTGAGCATTCAAGCTAAAATTGAAATTTTGCTAGGAAGGCTTGTTGTAGCACAATGCGTAAATCGCGACGAGTTAAAAGCGCAGCCTACGCACGCAACCTCTGAAGTCCGCGCAATATAGCGTAATCCGGCTTTTAAATTTAAAAGCCGGAGTAAAATTTAGAGCAAATTTAAACTATTTTACCTCAAAAGTAAAGGACGCGATGATCGTCTCTTCGTCGCATTTCTTTGGATCCGAAAATGCGAGTTTATTTCTTGCTTTTAGTATCCAAGGGCCCGGCTTTAGCGCCATAACCTCGATTTCGCCCTTATCGTCGGTCATACCATAAAATGCGCTCATGTCTTCCAGAAATCCATCCGGCGCACCTTCAACCGCGGCATTTGCAAGCGGCTTGCCTTCAAACAGCACTTTAATTTTAAACGGCTTATTGGCTTTGAAATTTACCGGATTTTCTAAAGGTACGAGCTCAAGTCGCTCGCCTACGGGCTTAGTTATGAGATCGCCTGCTTGTGTGTTGATTACGCCCTTTGCGAGCATAGTGGCGCGACGGCAAAATTTAGCGTCTTTGATCGTATCTTTCGTGCCGCCCATATGCCATTTGCCGCTTTTATCCTCGGTCCAAAAGGTCGGTTTATATTGCCCGGTAATAATATAGACGCCTTCCGGCTGCTTTTAGCCTTCAAATTTATAGTTCTCGCTCGTGCGCTTTAGCTCGATTTTTTTGCCGTTTTTATCTATGACTACGGGGATTTCAAAATTATTTTCTCTCTGCTTATCGATCGGCTCGCACGTGGCAAATCCATCTCCAAATCCGATCTGAACCCTCAGTTTGTCGTCATTTTGACCCGCAAGCCAAAAATCATGCGCGCCTGCTACGCTAAATGCACCTAAAACTGCCAATGCAGCTAAACTTTTCCTCATTTTTCATCCTTTCTTTTAATAAAATTTACTAAATTTAAAAACTATATCTTACGCCGACGTCGAGCGTTCTGCCTTTGCCATAGGTGATCAAGACATTACTCGCTCTGTCGCGTATGTGCGAGAAATACTCTTTGTCGGTCAAATTTTTAACGTAAAAATACACGTCAAAGCCATCTTTTAGGTAGCCTACTTTTGCATCCGCCGTAAAATAGCTCTTTTGGGCTAGCTTATTTTGAGCATCGAAGTAGGTCTTGCCTATCATATTTCCGTCCAGTCTTGTATAAATTCCCATCGGAGCGTAGTATGACGCTCCCAAAGAGAGCTTATACTCGGGGTTTTTCTCGATTTTATTGCCTTTATTATTCGTGCCGTCTTTGTTGATGTAATCTCCGTATTTGGTCTTTAGCAGACTCGCGGCTAAATTTTATATCAAGCTCCTTGCTCGCTTTTGCGACGCCTTCAAATTCCACACCCATAGATTTTGATTTATCGGCGTTTGCGGTCGAGTAGATGTTGGGGTTATTGGGGTCGGTATAAAATATATGCGTGCCCTTGATGTCCATATAAAATAGCGCGGTAGAAAATCTAAAGCTCTCATACGAACCCTTTACACCGATCTCGTAGTCATCGCTCGTCTGTGCGTCAAATTTATTATCCTCCCTGCTGCCGCCGGTGGTGTAGAAATTAAAGTCGCCGGCTAGATAGCCCTTTGAATACATCGCGTAAATATTTAGCTCGTCGGTGATATCGTATCCAAGTGCGATTTTTGGCAAAAACGTCCTAAATGTCGCTTTTTCGTCCATCGAAAACGCGGGCGCACCGGGATTGTGTCCCAGCTCGTATGAAAAGTAATCGACCTTTGTGTGTTTTCTGATCTGCTGATACCTGCCGCCAAGCGTAGCATCAAATTTGCTCGTGATCGGATAGATGATCTGACCGAATACCGATGCCGTCTGCGCGCGATTGACCGAAGGCCAATCCTCGACTATCGTCCTACCGCCGTCGCCGTATTGGTCGCCGATCGGGCCGAAGACTTGCTTTTCGTTTTCGTAATAAAGTCCACCGACCCATTTGAAGCTTTGCTCGTCGGTGCCGCTAAATCTAAGCTCTTCCGAGACCGTATCGTTTTTGGAATTTAAAAAAGTGACAAGCCCGTAATGATCGGGGTCGAGATAGGTTGCCTTGCTGCCGAAATCCTCGTCGTAAAGCCCGTCTTTTTTAGCTCTACGATAAGTCGTCGCGGAAGTTACGTCAAATTTATCGAATTCGTATTTCAGATCTATCGCTCCCGAGCTTGAAGTTTGCTTGACACGGGCGGGCGTTTCTAAATTTATATGT
>CAUSBF010000091.1:0-6977 GCA_963529595.1 uncultured Campylobacter sp. | reverse complement strand
GGACTAGGATGTGTCAACTTAGGAGCTTTATATGAACAAGGAAAAGGTGTAAAACAAGATTACAAAATAGCAAATAAATTATTTTCCAAGGCTTGTGATTTAGAAATTGACGAAGGGTGCTACAATCTAGGATTTTTATATCATTCAGGCTACGGTGTAAACCAAGACTATAAAAAAGCAAGTGAATTATATTCCAAAGCTTGTGATTTAGAATATGGTATAGGATGTCATAATCTTGGATTTTTATATTATTCAGGCGCAGGCACAAAGCAAGATTACGAAAAAGCGAGCGAATTGTTTTCTAAGGCTTGTGATTTAGAAGCCGGTGAAGGGTGTGATGGCCTCGGACATCTATATGAATCTGGTAAAGGTGTAAAACAAGATTACCGAATAGCAAATAAATTATTTTTCAAGGCTTGTGATTTAGAAATTGCCGAAGGGTGCAATAATCTTGGATATTTATATGAATCCGGCAAAGGGGTAAAAAAAGATAAGAGTATGGCGAAAAAATACTATGGTAAAGCCTGCGATCTAGGGATTAAACGCAGTTGCTACACCTATAAAAAACTAAACGAGCAAGGTTTTTGATCCATTTAAATTTTAAGCCGCCCGTGGGCTTGCTTAAATTTACGGCTTAAATTTAAAGGTCTAAATTTAAACTATATCATCCGCGCGGCGGTACTAAAAGCGCGCAAAATGCGCGGACTTAAAATTTAAACCCATTCCGCCGCGGCAGATGCTGCGTAGGCACTGCGTAAAATTTAGCAAGCCGCCAAATACGACATTCGCGCTAAAATAAAGGGATGCGCTCCGCCGCCGTTAAAATTTCAGATGAGCCGTTAATTCTTTAGGAATTTTAAAATTTTAAGCTCTCCCCTTTGCGGGCTAAAATTTCGAGCGAGCCGTTAAGGGCGAGCTTCTAATTCGTAGCGTTCGCGTCGAACTGCAAAAATTTCCTGATCTCCTCCATCGCCTCTTTGTTTGAAAGGGTAAATTTTATCTCGATGCGGCGGCTAGCGTCCTTGTCCTCGACGCCTCTGTGCATCACGGGCTGCGTATAGCTGCGACCGCTGGCGATGAGATATTTTTGCAGCCGCTCATCTTTATTCCAAGAGTTGATGAAATCCATCACAGCAAACGCCCTGTTTTGCGACAGCTCGAGGTTGTATAAATACCCGCCGTCGCTGTCCGTGTGCCCCTCGATGATGATCTGATCTAAATTTTCGCGAATTTCGTCGTTGTTCAAAAGCGCGGCGAAATAGCTCTGCAGCGTCGAGCGAAGCGTCTCTTTGGCGCCCTCTTTTAGCTCGCTTGAGCCTTTGTCGAAAAGGATCGATGAGCTTAGCGTCATTGCGCCGCTTTCGTTGTCGATGCGAATCTTGCCGCCCAGCTTCTCCTTCAGATCGGCGATGATCTTGACCTTCATTCCAGTGAGGTTGCGGATGCGGTTTTTCGTGACGTTGAGGTCCTGTAAAATTTTATTAAAATCGCTCTGCTTCTGCGTGAGCTGATCGAGCAAAAAGGCGATTTTAAGCTCGTTTTGGCCGATCGTAGCGTTGGCGTCATCGCGCGCTTTTTGCAAAAGCGAGTTGATGTCTAAATTCTCTTTTTTCAGCTTCTCAGCCATCTCGGTTAGATCTTCGATCTGTATGAAATAGATGGAATTTTGCTTGCGAAGATCGGTGTTTTCGATGTTTAGCTTCTCGAGCTGGTCGCTAAAAATTTTATTCAGCGCCTCAAGCTCGGCGCTTTTTTTCTCCTGGCTTTGCAGGCTTGCTAGCGCGCTTGAAATTTGACTTTCTTTCTCTTGCAGGTTGCTTTGCGTGAGGAAGTATTTGACGATGATGCCGCCTACTAAAAGCACGAAAACAAAAAGCAGTCCCGCCATCAAATCGGCGTACGCGATCCAAAAGGTCTCTTTTTCTTCGTTATTCGTTTTCATCTAAAAGTGCTTTTTCATCGATGCTCGCAAGCGTTTTTCGAAGCTCTTCGATGATACTTTCGTTGCTCGTCCGCGCAGCGCCCTCTCCAGCTAAAAGCGCCTTCAAATCCGCGCTTAGCCCCTTAAAGCTAGCGTCAATTTTAGCGGCGTAAGCATTCTGCGAACTTGAAATTTCGCCCGCAAACCCTCCCAAGGAAGCATTTAGGCTCTTGATTTGAGCGCTTAATGCACTCGTAACGTTAGCCAGCTCGACTTGCCCGTCCGTTAAAGTCTTAGACTGGCTTAGATACTGCGCGGAAATTCCGTTTTGAATTTCGATTAGGCTTGCAGACACGGACTTGAGCGCAGATAAAATTTGAGCGAAGCTCTTATCTAGCTCACCGTGAGCGAGATTTGTCCTTTGGATCATATCTCCTGCTTTTTCAAGCTCTTCTTGTGTAATCGCCATACTTCGCTTCTCGGCTTCCATCACGCTTTCAAACGCGCCGATTTTTTCATCGATTAGGCGGTTTAGCCTTTCGGTAAAATTCGTAGAGCTCATCATCACAAATGAGCGCGAAATTTCAGAATTAGCATTTAAAATTTCACTCAGATAGCCCTGTGTTATTTCGTCTTTGTTCCAGAAAAAATTTTTAGTGGAATTTTTGTATTTGATGAGCAGACGCTCATATTTGCTAATGCCTTTTTTCTCAAAATATATCCACCAAAGCGCCAAAAAGATTCCATAGATCGAGACGTAAAACGCCGTACCTACGCCGCTTAGAAGCTGCGCGATCTCGGTTTCGAGCCCATCGATATTGCTTGAGGAAAAGTGCGGCATCGAAATCGCAATCGAGATGAAAGTTCCTAAAATTCCAAGCATCGGAAAGACTGCCGACGCGACGGAAGCGTAGTTTTGATTACGCAGTGAGTAGCCGTATTCATCCACAAAAAGATCAAAGCTGGCATCTGATTTTTTCTTGCCGCCGATACTTAGGAGATTGGCGACGATGTAATTTTTCAGCTCACGCTTGAAATCATCAATATTATTTTGAAAATTTAAGCAGCCATATTCTGCATTATGACGAGCTAAAATTAATGCAATAATAAGCAAAACCACAAGCATCAGGATCGAGTGCGTCTCTACCTTCAGCCCGATAAGCCCCAAATAGCCCAGCAAAAACACCACAAAAACCGCGATCGGCAGAGCTGCGATCTTAAAAAAAACGCCCGCTAGCGAGCGCTCCTTCGCCTCAGGTAGCGTGATATCGAGCACTTCGTTATTTGGGCGATCCATATTAGTTCCTATTTAGGCAATTTAGATTGTCAAATGCGACCTGCAAGCGCGCCACCATACTCTGCTCGCCTGCCCTCAGCCACTTGCGAGGATCGTAGAATTTTTTATTCGGTTTATCCTCACCTTCCGGATTGCCGATTTGGGCTTGCAAATAGCCGTGATTTTTGCCCTCATAAACGCGCACGCCGTCCCAAAACGCCCACTGCGTGTCAGTGTCGATATTCATCTTAACTACGCCATAGCTAACGGCTGCCTTGATGTCGGAGGTCTCGCTGCCGCTGCCGCCATGAAAGACGAAATTTACGGGCTTTTCGGATTGCAGATTAAATTTCTCGCGCACGAATTTTTGCGAATTTTTTAAAATTTCAGGTCTCAGCACGACATTGCCCGGTTTATACACGCCGTGGACATTGCCGAAGCTCGCCGCGATGCTGAATCTGTCGCTGATTTTGCCAAGTCGCTCGTAAGCAAGCGCGACATCTGCGGGCTGGGTGTAAAGCCGCGCGTTATCGACGCCGGTATTATCGACGCCATCCTCTTCGCCGCCTGTGACGCCAAGCTCGATCTCAAGCGAAATTCCAAGATCGCTTAAAATTTCCAAATACTTCTCGCAGGTCGCTAAATTTAGCTCCAAATCATCCTCGCTAAGATCGAGCATGTGCGAGCTAAAAAGCGGCACGCCGTGAGCTTTTTTATGAGTGGTATTAGCTTTGATAAGCTCGTCGATCCACGGAAGCAGCTTCCTTGCGGCATGATCAGTATGCAAAATCACCGCAACGCCGTAATGAGCTGCCAGAGCATGCACTTGATGTGCGCCTGCGATAGCGCCTAAAACTGCGGCATTAGGGCAAGTAGCGCCTGCGTAAAACGCCGCGCCGCCGTTGCTAAACTGAATTATTACAGGCGAATTTGCGATTTTAGCGCTTTCCAAGACGGCGTTTATGGAATTTGATCCCACTACGTTTACCGCAGGGATCGCAAAGCCCTGCTGCTTCGCATACGCATAGACTTTACTTACGTCATCGCCACTTAAAACGCCCGGTTTTACTATATCTAAAACGCCCATTTTTAGCTCCTATATTATTTATACTCGATTTTAGCGTTTTTGTGAAGATCTGCCGCTTTTTGCTCGACTACTTTCGCCGCTTTTTGCTGTCTAAGTACGCGCTCTATAAAAGGCTTTGCCTCGCTTTGACTTAACTGCTTTTTAGCTTGAGACTCCTCTTTTAACACGACGTGATATCCGACTCTGCTTCTAATCGCTTTAGTAGTGATTTGACCATCTTTTATCTTAGAGATCGCATCGGCAAAAGGCTTGACCTGATCGCTAGGCATCCAGCCTAGCTCGCCGCCGGTTTGTTTAGCCTGCGGATCGATAGATTTAGCTTTGGCAAGCTCTGCAAATTTAGTAAATAGCGCACTGTCGCTAAGCCCTTTTAACTGCTTAATAATATCGTTTGCCTCAGCTTCGGTTTTAACGACGATCTGAGCCGCTTTGATTCTCGCAGGCTCGGTAAAGCGCGCTTTGTTTTTGTTATAAAAATCAGCTATTTCTTTATCATCAATATTTATTTTGCTGGCTTCTTTAGCCTGCCATACACGAAGCGCTAAGTTATCTTTTACGATTTCAAGCTCTTTTTTATAAACATCTTCGTCCATAACGCCCGATTTTTTAGCTTCATCCGTTAGCAGCATCAGATCGATGCCTTTATCGATAAGCTCCTTCTTTTGATCGGCATTAAGAGCAGCGATATCTACATTGCCTATGCCTTGAAGTAGCGGAGCAAGCTCTTTTTCGGTTACGTCTTTGCCATTTACGGTAGCGTAAACGGTAGCGTTGAGGCTGATAGCGGCAGCCAAACTAAGTGCTGTAAATAAAACTTTTTTCATCACAATTCCTTAAAAAAATTTTAATGGCGATTATAACTCAAAGTTGTTAACAATCAAACTGTACTTTAGAATTTTAGGGTAGAATTCCGCCTTGAGGAAATGCAAATGAGAAGTAAAAAAGATATTTTAGAGATAAAAAAGAGAATTCTGCAAAACTTTGCAGAAGAGCGTAGCGAGCTGAAATTTAAAGACAACTATCAGCTTTTGGTCTGCGTGATGCTTAGCGCGCAGTGCACGGATAAGCGGGTAAATTTGATCACGCCGCGCTTTTTTGCGGAATTTCCTAGCGTTACAGAGCTCGCAAAAGCCAATCTGGCGAGTGTTAAACTGCTAATCAGCTCGTGCAATTTCTACAACAACAAAGCTGTAAATTTAATCAAAATGGCGCAGGCGGTGGTTCGCGACTTTGACGGCGTCGTACCGCTTGATGAAGCGGGGCTAAAATCTCTTGCGGGCGTGGGGCAAAAGACCGCTCACGTCGTGCTTTTAGAGGGCGCGGGCGCAAACGTGATGGCGGTGGATACGCACGTCTTTCGCGTCGCGCATCGCCTGGGGCTGAGCCGTGCAAAGACGCCCGAGCTTACGGAGCGCGATCTGAGCGAGGCTTTTAAGACGGACCTCGGCAAGCTACACCAAGGTATGGTGCTTTTCGGCCGCTACACCTGTAAGGCGATAAAGCCAAACTGCAAAGAGTGCTTTTTAAACGAGCTGTGCAGCAGCAAGGATAAGAATTTTCCGTAAAATTTGACTTGCAATCACGGAGCTAAATTTTACTGGCTTAAATTTGACGGAATTTTAAAATTTTGACGCCTTGCTTAAAGCCGCTTTACGGCAGACGTTCGGCTTATTATGGCGCGGAAAATTTAGATTGAAATTTTATAAACGCCTCTTTTGATTTTTATCTTTTAGAAAAATTTAAAATTTTGCTTTTTGGAGCTTACTGTTTTGCCAGCCAAGCCCGGTATCCTTCGCTTTTAATCACGTCCGCGATGCTTTTTACCATCTCCTGCGGCAAAAATTCAGACTTTTTATCGATGACGGACACTAACGCGTAAGTGCTATCGTAATCTTGCAGCTCCAAGCCAACGCGCACCAGCGTTTCGTATAAAAACGGCTCGTCTTTTTCGATGCTTACCGCATCATCGTTTAAAAATTCATAGATGAACGCAAGCTGTTTTTTATCGCCGATTTTTAAAAAATAATCGGCTAAATTCGTCGCACTTTTAATGATGATTTTGCGTAGCTCGTCTATCTGCTGCGCAGAGTAACGCTGGGTAATCAGCCGCCAATTTTCCGCCATCCTCGCCGCAACGATAGATAGCTCGAAGGCCTTGCCGCCATAGGCATATTTTTCGCTTTCATCGCCGATTTTTTCTATAGCCCCGAATTCGCTCACCATGTACTCGTATAGCTCCTCATCGCTGCCGCTGAAATTTTCTAAATATATCATCTCGGCGATAGTCTCGGAATTTTTGGGCAGATCGCCTGTATCTTCGACCTCCTGCTCTTCATTTTCTTCGTCCCAGGCGGCTTTTCTAGCTTCAAAAGTTTTAAAATCCACTAGCGGATTAGCGCCCTTTTTTACGAATTTAAAAAAGGCGGAAATATCGATCTGATGCTCATCTTCGCAAATTCCGTCCTTAAACATCAGCTCGCAATTTTCAAAAAATTCCCAACCATCAAGCGCGCCTAGGTAGCTTTGACCGATCCGTCCGTCTAGGACATAGACGCATTCGCTAGCGCTATGATCAGGCATCGCGTGGTCGTTTGAGACGATATACGGCGCTTGCGTTTTTCCCAAAACCTGCAACATTCCGTCGTTGTATTCGCCGCTTATTCCCCAAAGCGCCGTTAGATTGCCGCCGATTG
>CAUSBF010000090.1:0-6985 GCA_963529595.1 uncultured Campylobacter sp. | reverse complement strand
GCGATATGCCGCCGCGACTGCCAACCGCACCCATTCGCCCATAAAATCCGCCTACAAAACACTTAAGCGCACGATTATAAGATTTCGCTATAATCACGTCCGATTTAAAATTTATCAAAATTTAAAAGGATTTCTATGCGCGCAATTTTTTCTATCTATACCTTCATCATCGCGGCCCTTATCGGCATCGAGCTCTCGCTCGGCACACTCGTCGCGCCGGTGGTATTTTTCCCGCAGCATATTATCGGAGATGGCGTGCTATCGCACTTTCAAAGCGGCAAGCTAATGAGCGAGATCTTCGTAAAATACGGCGGCATCCTCATCGCAGTCTCGGTCATCTGTCTCGTTTTTGAGATGATAAATTTCAATAACAACAAATCACAATCGTTTCGCTTGCGCCTTTCGACCCTAATGCTGACGCTAGTAAATATCATACTTGCCCTGCTTTTCGTGCTTTACTTTACCGACTACGTCATAAGCGCCCAAAAGATCGGCGCAGAAGCGACGACGACGCCGGAATTTGCCCAAATCCACGCGGCTAGCGAATGGTGCATGAAACTCATCATCGTGTTCCAAACGGTGCTGTTTTTCGCAAAAATCCTCCCCGCCCTCGCCACGAAAAAGGCAACACCGGAGCAAAGCGCAGCCGATGCGGATTAAAATTTACTATGAAGACACCGACGCACAGGGCATTGTGTATCACGCAAACTACATAAAATTTTGCGAGCGAGCGCGCAGCGAGGCGCTTATGCAGGCAGGAGTGGACTTCGCGCGCGCAGACGCATACTTCGTAGTTAGCGAGCTTTGCGCTAAATTTCTCCGCCCCGCGCGCCTCGGCGACACGCTTGAAATTCGTACGAGCCTAGCCGCGCTCAAAAACGCCAGCGCCCTTTTGCGGCAAGAAATTTACAAGATCAAAGATATTAAAAACGCGGACTTTAGCGAGCTTTTATACGCGCAAGACGTAAAGATCGCCTTCGTAAAAGACGGCAAGCCGATCAAATTTAGCGCTGAAATTTTAGAATTTTTCAAATCACTTCGCACGCCGAGCTCAAATCCCCTTTTTCAATCGCGCAAGCCTTAGCGTTGCAGCTTGTGCCGTTGTCGTAAATTCATTTTGAAAATCCGCTTGTATTTTACCCCACCGAAGCTTGAAATTTCGCCGATCGTGCCCACGCCGCTGCGTATCATCACGGCGATCTGCTATGCGATCTCTCATCCGTGCGCCTCGATAATCCGACCGCCGACGCGAGGCGATAATGCCTCGCGACCGCCACCCTTTATAAAATTTCGCGTCCGCAGTCTGCGCCGCTCTACTCCACTCGCTGTTTGTACTAGTAGAGCGTAAATTTCGTCGCCGTCCGACTGCACGGAGAACAGCTGCGCCTCCCACGATAGACCGTTTTATCCTACGTAAAATTTCATCGCTGCTTGTCTATGCCAAACAGAGTGCGCGAAATTTTGCTCGCCGCCTACTCTTTCCAACGCGAGCTGTGTGAAATTTCAATCCGTAGCGGGTACCCAAACGGCTTTGTTTTTGAAATTTAGCCTTGTGCGAACTTTAGTTTTTGCACGCAACCTCGCCGCGGCACGTTATCTCGTGCGATTATTCTTATTCGCAACTTTGCTCTTGCGCGAAAGAGCATGCGCTAAATTTTCCAAAAGTTCGCTCTTACGGGCTGAAATTTGCGCAGGTACCTCTCTCACCGAGCAAAATAAGGCGCATGGCGAACTTTCTTGGTTTCTGCGTTTTTCTGCCGACATAGCACGCGAAATTCTGCTGCGATAGCCTTGCTAAGGCATGCTACCGGATTTTTACTCAAAATTTTTATACAAAAGCAAAATTTATGAACGGGCTTAGTTTTGCGCCGCGCGGCCGCCTCCGTATCGCGATCTAAATCCGTCGCAGATCTCGCCGCCGCGTAGAATTTCCGAAAATGCCGCCATCCTACGTCGACACGGGATTTTGCGAAGCGGTAATGTTCTTCGGCGGCGTAAAATTTTGCAGCGGGCAATACGTAAAATTTGATCCGCTTTGTTATCTTGCGACGAAGTAAATTCTGCGCTGCCGTAAAATTGCGCTCAGCAATGGCCCAGCCCGTATTCCTTTACTTTGCCTCAAAATGCCCCGCAAGCCGCGGCACCCGCGCAAAGCTGCGCGCAAAACGGCGCGCAAAACGAGCGCCAAATGCGCCTCACAGCAGCTCTTTTATCTTTTGCAGATCCTCTTTGAAAAGCTCCGCCTTGCTCGGATTTTGCGCGATGAATGCGGGATCGAAGCTCGGCACGAAGCTGATGCCGCCCTCGTTAAAGACCGAGCCGTGCAGCACGTCCATGCCCGCCAAATCGCCGTTTCGCAGCACGATTTTGCAGCAGAGCTCCCCTAGGCAAAGCACGACTTTGGGCTTTAAAATTTTGATCTCGTCGGTCAGATAGGGCGCGCATTTTAAAATTATTTCCGAGCT
This sequence comes from uncultured Campylobacter sp., assembly GCA_963529595.1. Lineage (GTDB taxonomy): Bacteria > Campylobacterota > Campylobacteria > Campylobacterales > Campylobacteraceae > Campylobacter_B. The sequence continues at coordinate 4,520 of CAUSBF010000090.1, read as the reverse complement.
TATGCGCCTATTTTGCGGCACTGCGCACTTTATCAGAAAGCTAAAATAGATCTGCTCGGGCGCGAAAATTTGATCTAGCGCCGCTGCTACTTCAGCCTCCAAACCGCCGCCAAAACCCTCGTTAGCGCCCGGCGCGAGAGCTACGATCATAAGTTTTACGTTCGCGGGGGTTTTAGAATTTTTAAAATTTTTGATAGTTTTGAAATTTTTAAAATTTTGCTCGCTGCCTTTCGTGCGCGTTTTGGCAAGCTCGCAGAGATTGCACTCGGCGGTAGCAGATTTCAGCGCATCCAGCGCCTTGAAAAATCGCTCGCCGCCGCTTAAAATTTCGGCGCCTACGTAGCGGTAGCCGAACGCTTTGTAATAAAGCAGTCTGCGTAGTTGCGAGCTTTGCACGGCGCGCCTACGATCTGTTTAAATTTCGCGCGACGAATCCGCGATCAAACTGCGCCAAATCTTTGTAAAATTCCGCCCTAAAGCCCTGCTCGCGTAAAAACGCCAACAAGCTCTGCTTTTGATCGTAGCCCATCTCGCAGGCTAAAAATTTTGCGCGCCGTGCGGCAATCAGCACGATGCGTTTTAAAATTTCATCCCCCCTCTCGCCGCCAAACAGCGCCTGTTTCGGCTCTTGCAGCACGCGCGCGTCCAATGCGTAGGAGTTTGCGATGTAGGGCGGATTTGAGACGATGAGATCAAACTCGCCCGCGATCTCATCTGCATAGGCGCAGTGCGCAAACTCGACGTCCGCGCCTAAGCTCGCGGCATTTGCGCGCGCAACCTCAAGCGCATCCGCGCTGATGTCGCTAGCCGTGATGCGGCAAACGGGAAGTAATTTTTTTAAGCAGATAGCGATTATGCCGCTGCCCGTGCCGATCTCGCAAATGCGCGGCTCGCCCAAGCTCTGCGCCAAAGTAAGCGCTTTTTTCACTAAAATTTCGGTCTCGCAGCGCGGTATCAACACCCGCTCGTCGACGTAAAATTTAAAGCCCATAAACTCGCAGCTTTGCGTGATGTATTCAAGCGGGCGGCCGTCTTTAAATTCAATGATCTTAGCGCGAAATTCCGCTTCATGCGCGAGCTCTTCCGAGCATCTTAGCACGAGTTGCTCGTCACTAAGTCGCTCGCAAAGCTTTAAAATTTCGCGTGCGACGTATTTTGAGCCGCACTGCTGCAGGCCCCATCTTAGCGCCTCAGCGACCCTCATCAAGCTCTCTTATGCGCTCATACAGACTCGGGTGCGAATGATACACCGCGGCGTAAATTTTATGAGCGAGCGGAAACGCCTTGTTTTCGCTGCCCAGCTTCTTTAGCGCGCCGATCATGCTCTTTTTATCCTGCATGCTCGCGCCATGCCGGTCCGCGCTAAATTCGTGCATGCGGCTAAGCTTGGAGATCACCGGCTCAAAAAACGCATGCAAGATCGGCGCAAACAAAATCATAAAAACCAGCGTCGCGCCGCCGCCCTCGCTAAGCCCCAGCGCGCCGAATACGCCCCCGGGAAGGTTTCCGAATACCGCGAACGTCGCGCCCAAAAGCACGAAGCTAAGCGCTAGATTTTTTAAAATGTCGCCGTGTTTGAAATGCCCGAGCTCGTGCCCTAAAACGGCCAAAATTTCATCCCCGCTCAGCTTTTCGATGAGCGTGTCGAAAAGCACGACCTTTTTCGTCGCGCCGAAGCCGCCGAAGTAGGCGTTTAGGCGTTTATCGCGCTTACTTGCGTCGATCGTGAAAACGCCGCTACTTTTAAAGCCGCAGCGCTGCAAAAGCCCCTCTATGCGCTCTTTTAGCTCGCCGTGCTCTAGCGGCTGCATTTTATTAAACAGCGGCGCGATAACGGTCGGATAAATTAAATTTATCAGTAAAACTACGCCGAAGCTTAGTAAAAAGCCCCAGACCCACCAGTGCGCACCCAGGCTATTTACGCAAAAAACAAGCGCAGAGGCTACTGCAAAGCCAAAAACCAGCGTGAGCGCAAGCGATTTTAGCGCGTCTTTTACGAAAACGGCGGGCGTGATCGTGGAAAAGCCTAGGCGCCTGTCTTTGACGAAGGTTTTGTAAATCTCAAGCGGAAGCGATATCGCGCCGCCGATGATTAAAAACGCCGTTACGAAGCAGCTCTGCGCAAAAATCCCGTCGCCCGCTAGATCATATATCGCGCGCTGTAACGCGCTAGCGCCCGCAAGTATCCAAATAAGCGCCACTGCGAAAGAAAAGCAGTGTGAAAATATATTAAATTTTAAATTTACCGCACCGACTTCGCCCGCCTTGCGATAATCCTCCTCGCTAAGCACCACTGCAGGCTCTTTTAGCTTGGCGCGGATGAAGCTTAGCTCAAGCAGATCGAGCGAAATTTTATAAATCGTGTAAAGCGCGTATAAAAAGATCAAAAACCAAACCATCGCGCCTACTTTAGGCTCTCGGCGAGCGAAAGCACTTCGTAATATTCATTTTCCATACTGTTTAACGTTCCTCTTTTTTCTTCAAGTTCTTCAAAAAGCCCCTGCATACCGAGCTTTTGATAAATTTCAGGCGTTGAGAGCGCGTGATTTAGCTCCTTTATGCGCGCCTCGATAGCCTCGATCTTAGCGGGGTACTCTTCTAAAATTTTATTCTGTTTGTAGCTAAGCTTCGCGGCGCTCGTTTTTTCCTTTTTGTTTTCGCGGCCGCCTTCCTCCGCGCTCGCGCTCGCGCCAGCGTCGGCCTCGATCTGATCGATCTCCGCCATCTCGTCTTCAAACTCCAGATACTGCGAATAGGGCATTTGAATTTGATCGATCGTGCCGTTTTTTTCAAAAACCCAAAGCTTATTTGTGATCTTATCTATGAAATAGCGATCGTGGCTTACGATGATTACCGCACCTTCGAAGCTTAGCAGATAATCCTCTAAAATATTGATCGTCGCGATATCAAGATCGTTTGTCGGCTCGTCCAAAATCAAGCAATCGTACTGCTCGGTAAAGAGCTTCGCAAGCGCCAGACGGTTCTTTTCGCCGCCGCTAAGCACGCCCACGGGCTTATCTAAAAACTCCTTCGGAAACAAGAAATTTTTCAAATATCCGTATACGTGCATGTAGCTGCCGCGGACGCTTATGTGATCGCCGCCGTTGGGACAGAAAATTCCGATTATACTTTTATCGTCCGTAATGCCGCTGCGGGTCTGATCGAAGTAGCCGATCCTGATCTCGCCGCGTTTGATCTCGCCCGCATCGATCTTGCTGCGACCGAGTAGAATTTTAAGCAGAGTACTTTTACCCGCGCCGTTAGCGCCTACGATACCGATGCGCTCACCCTGCAAAACCCGCGCCGAAAAGCCCTTGAAAAGCACCTTGCCGTTTAAAATTTTACCGATATTCGTGCATTCAAAAAGCATCTTTTTGCGATTGTCGCCGCCCGTGCCGTTAAAGCTCCTACTCGCGCGCTCCAGCTCGAGCCGCACGCGACAGATCGCGCCCGGGTTTTTCTTTGCATCCTGCCTCATCTGCATGATACGCGCCTTGCGCCCTTCGTTGCGTTTAAGACGCGCCTTTACGCCGCGGTGCAGCCACTCCTCCTCGGCGCGCAGCTGTTTAAGCAGCGTCTCGTGGGACTTTTCGAGCGAAGCAAGCATCTCCTGCTTGCGCCTCAGATAGTTCTCATATCCGCCGTCGAAATTTGAAATTTTACCCTCTTCGATCTCGATACTGCGCGTCGCCAAGCGGTCGATGAAGTAGCGATCGTGACTGATAAAAACGATCGTCTGCTTCGAGCTAAGCAGCATATCCTCTAGAAATTTCACCATATAGACGTCAAGGTGGTTCGTGGGCTCGTCCAGCAGCAGCACGTCGGGCTTTTTAAGCACCAGCGCGCCCAGCGCCACGCGACGAATTTCGCCGCCGCTAAGCGTGCAGACGGAGCGGTTTTCGTAAATTTTAAGCCCGAAATTTTGCAGCACCTGCTCGATCTTATTGTCGATCTGCCAGCCGTCCTTGGCCTCGATAAATTTAATCAATTCGTCTTGGCGCGCTAAAAGCTCCTTATTTTCGGGATGTGCAGCGATTTCGCTTGAGATCGCGTCGTATTCGCTAAGGGCGGCGTAAATTTCAGCTAGCTCCCTTCGCAGCGCGTCTTTGACCGAGAGATTGTCTTCAAATTTCGGCGTTTGAGCGAGCATCTGGATATTTAGCCCGTTTTGAGTGATCACGCGCCCCTCGTCGATCTCGCACAGACCCGCGACGATCTTCATCAGCGTGGACTTGCCGCCGCCGTTTTTGCCGATCACGGCGACGCGCTCATTGGCGCCTAGTGCGAAATTTACGCCGTCTAAAACGACGTGAGAGCCGAATTTTTTCGTAACATCGATAAGCTCGATCAAGGCCAATTTTAAGTTCCTCTAGTGTTAAATTTGATGATTTTACACAAAATTCTATTAAATTTTAATAACTTTTAAAGCTTTAGCGATACAAAGTTTGGAATCCAGCGGCCCGCGCATAGAAATTTTCGCCCCGCACGCGCCGTCTTTTGCGTCAGCTACGCGTGCATAG
>CAUSBF010000089.1:0-7340 GCA_963529595.1 uncultured Campylobacter sp. | reverse complement strand
GTTACCAACTGCATCCTAAACGGCGTACCTATACCTAAAAAAGACGAGGATAGATGAGCGAAATTTACGCGCTTAGCGACGATGTCTTAACGCCGCCGCAAACTATTTTTTCGCAGATAGATGAAATTTTACGCTGCGGCGTAAAGCTCGTGCAATATCGCAGCAAGCTCGCCGCGCAGGATGAAACTTTAATCCGCTCTCTCATCGGTCTTTGCGAGGATTACGGTGCCAAACTCATCATCAACGACGATGCGACGCTTGCCAAAAAGCTTGGCGCGCACGGCGTGCATATCGGAAAGGACGATGGCGAGACGGCGCAGGTGCGCGAGTTTTTAGGCGCGGATAAGATCGTCGGCGTTAGCTGCTACGCCGATCTTGCTCGCGCGAGGCAGGCCGAGGCGCAGGGTGCTAGTTACGTAGCCTTCGGTTCGCTAAGGCGCAGCAAGACAAAGCCCGATGCGCCGCTTTGCCCCGATGAGCTTGTGCAAGAGGCGCGAAAATCTTTAAACCTCCCAATCGCCGTAATCGGCGGAATAAACTTAGAAAATTTAAATGAAATTTTAGCCCTCAAGCCTGATTATATCGCGATGGTAGAGGCGATCTAGAGGCCCGCTTCGATCACTCAAAATTTAGCAAATTTAAAGGAACAATTGGATGAATATATTTGACGCCGTGATTCTAGGCATCGTCGAGGGGCTGACGGAGTTTCTGCCCGTAAGTTCGACCGGGCACATGATCCTAGCTGCGAAACTGATGGGTCTGCAGCAGACCGACACACTTAAATGCTTCGAGGTCGTTATCCAGCTAGGCTCGATCCTAGCGGTCGTTGCGATGTTTTATAAGCGGCTTTTGGTTGATTTTAAGCTCTGGTGCAAGCTCATCGTGGGCTTCATCCCTACAGCCGCGATTGGCTTTTTGCTCTATAAAAGCATCAAATCGCTATTCGCGCCGCAGACCGTCGCCTACGCGCTGATCGGCTGGGGCATTATTTTTATCGCAGTCGAGCTCTTTCGCAAGGCGCGCCCTAGGGAAGGCGAGCTAGAGCATCTGGATCAAATTTCATACGTTCAGGCCTTTATCATCGGACTTTCGCAATGTTTTGCGATGGTGCCGGGCACTTCGCGCAGCGGTGCTACCATCATCGCAGGGCTTTTGTGCGGGCTAAGCAGAAACCTAGCCGCGCGCTTTAGCTTCCTGCTAGCGATCCCCACGATGTTTGCGGCGACTTTCTACGACACCTATAAAAATTTAGACACCTTCGCGCAAAACTCCTCTAATATCACGGCCTTTCTCGTAGGCGGCGTAGTGGCGTTCGTAGTGGCGCTTGCGGCGATCAAGCTATTTCTAAGCTTCGTTTCGAAGTTTGATTTCATCCCGTTTGGAATTTATAGAATTCTAATCGGCGCCATCTTTTTCATCTTCGTTTTTTAAACGCAATCATCAAAGGAATTTCATGAGCCTAGCAAAAAATATCGGCGCATTTTTAAAAGATAGATTTAGCCTCCTATCGGTATTTGACGGCGCGGTGCTAAACGCATACACGCTAGTTTTAGTATTAAATTTAGCCCTAGGGTTGCTTCTTATCGCGCGCGGCGGCGAGCTGCTCTCTGCGCAGGCGCTGTTTTTCGTGGCGTCTGCGATCTGCGGCGTGACAATAATTTTTTTCGCGCTTTACGCGCTTAGCTTTTACAGCGCCAGGCTATATAAAATTCTCGCCTTTGCGCTTCTGGCGATAAACGTAGCCTTCGCGATCGCTCAGATTTTTTTGATCTTTAGCTTGGAGCTTACCTACTCGCACGGCACGCTGGATGCGCTCGTGCAAACGACGCCCAAGGAAGCCTTCGAGTTCGCGCATGCGTTTTTAAATTTCAAGCTTATCGCGACTTTTCTAGCACTTTTAATATTCGTCATCACAGCTCTTAGGCTTAGAGTGAGCCAGCGAGTGCGGATGAAGCTATGTCGCTCGATAAAGCTAGTCTTTCTGCTTAGCTTGCTTGTTTTTATCGCGCATGCGGCGTTTAAAAGCTACGTAGCCAAAAGCTCGAAAATGCGCGCCAGCATCATAATCGCGCTAAATAAAATTCCGATTTATAACTTTGCTTTCGTTACAAAGGATTATTTCGGCGCCGATTTTAAAAGCGTGCGCGAGCTGCAAGCGGGATACCAAAGCATTTACGCCTCGCATTCACATAAAACCGTGCCAAACCGCATCTCAAACGTCGTTTTTATTATCGGAGAGAGCCTGCAGCGAAATTTTATGAGCCTATACGGCTACTATCTTCCCACCACACCGAATCTGCAAGCGCTTGAGCAAAGCGGAAATCTAATCGCCTTTAGCGATGTCGTCTCGCCGGGTGCCAAGACCAACGACGTGTTAAAATACGTGCTAAATTTCGGAAATTACGAGAGCGAAAAGCAGCGCCCGTGGAGCGCCAACCTCGACATCGTAAATCTCGCACGGCTCGCAAACTACGAGACCTTTTGGATCAGCAACCAGGAGCGCTACGGACAGTGGGCGGTCGCAAGCGGCGCGAGTGCGCAGATGACGGATCACTCGGACTTTACGAACCAGATCCCGGTTTACAAATACGCCTACTCGCTCGACGAGGTTATGCTTCCGAGTATAAAAAATTTTAAATCGGGTGCGAAAAGATCACCTCTTGCACGCAAGGACGAAAGCTCCGCCGCAGAGGTAAATGGTACGCAAAAAAAGGATAAATTTTTCATCCTTCATCTGATGGGCTCGCACCCAAGCTACGAGTTTCGCTATCCGAAAAGCTTTGCTAAATTTAGCGCCGCGGACATCTCGCGCGAGCCACTTGATGAGGGGCAGAAAAAAGAGCTTGCGCACTACCTAAACACCGTGGCTTACAACGATTTTATCGTGAGCGAAATTTATAAAATTTTCGCAGACGACAACACGCTGATAGTCTATTTCAGCGACCACGCCCAGAGCCTTTATCAATACCGCGGCAAGCTGATCCACGGCGGCATCAACCGCTTCACGCTCGAAATCCCGCTGATTTTCATGGCGTCGGATAAGTTCAAAGAGCAAAACGCTGATCTTTGGGCGCGTATCGCCGCAGCCAAAGACAGGCCGTTTTTAAACGACGATCTCATCCACGCGATTGCAGAAATTTTAGAGATGACCGACCTGCCCGAGTACGATCCCACTCGCTCGGTGATCAATGCCGATTTTAACGCCTCGCGCCCGCGCATCATCGAGGGGGTCGATTACGATAAGGTTTATAGGCTGCAGAAGGAATTCGGCGAGTAAATTCAGTGAAATTTTGCGCCTTTTGGCTGCGCAGAATTTCGCCTCTTAAAATTTGCGCTCTTATCGCAAACGCTCGCACCTTAATTTAGCTTTCACACGGGCGCGTCTGCGTCAAATCTACGCTATCGCAAAGCTCTGCGGTAGAATTCTTGTGTTGCGAAATTCTGCTTAGCAAAATTCGGCTTTGCGGAATTTCAAATTTTACCGCTCAAATTCCGCGGCGCATAATTTTCCATGCGTTCACGAAATACAAAATTTGCGAAGCTAGTTCGAATAGCGAAATTTTGAAATTTAGGAATTTTAAAATTTGGCGGTGCCAAAAAAATTTATTCGCGCGGCACGGAATTCTACCGCTCAAATTTCACGGCACAAAACTCCGTAGTACAAAATTTACCGATAGAATTCAGCTCGTAATTTAAAATTTCAGAATTCTAAACCGCGAAATTTTATGCCGAAAAATTTTACGTTCCAATCGGCACGAAATATCTGCTGCCCGAGCCGCGCATAAAATTCTACGCTTTAAAATTCCGAGCCATAAAATTTTACGCTACGAAATTTCACCGACAAAATTTTATGTCGCAAAATCCCGCGCCGTAAAATTTAAAAGCAGCTATTGCTATAAAATTTCGCGAGCTCAATTTATGCTGCCGCAGCGATATTTGCCTGCTACGAAGGTGATTTTATCACGGATCTGAGCGATCTGTCTTAGCGCCTCCGCCAAGAAATCCACGTCGCTTTCGTCGTGGATGAACGAGAAGCTAGCCCGCACCCAAGCGGGTTTGCGCGACATTTCGGTATCGGGCTGCAAGCCGAGCAGATCAAAGCCGTACGGCGCAGCGCAGTCGCAGCCTGCGCGGGTCTGGATCTCGAATTTCTGCCCAAGCACCCCGGCTAGCGCGTCCGCGCCGAGCCCTTGCATATTGAAAGCAAAGATCGGCACGCGCGGCGCGGTCAGATTGCCGTAAATTTCAATCTCGGGGATTTTTGAAATTTCGCTTATGAAGCGCTTGCAGATAGCCTCTTCGCGCGACTTGATCGCCTCTAGCCCCGCGCTTTTGCGAAGCTTTAGGGCAAGATAAGTCCGCACCAGCGCGATGATGCCGGGCGTGCCTGCTTCCTCCAAGCGCTCCTTGTCGATTATAAAGCGCTGCGTCAAGGCGTCTGCGTATTTGATCGTGCCACCTCCCGCGAATGTCGGCTCCTCGCCATGCAAAAGCTCCTTTCGCACAGCCAAAATCCCGCTAGCGCCCACGCCGCCCAAAAGCTTGTGCGCGCCGAAAAACACTCCGTCGCAAAAGCCGAGATCTACATTTTCGTGCGCGATAAGCGCGCTAGCGTCCACAAACAGCCGCCCGCCGTGCGCCTTGAGCATCAAGTAAGCGCGCTTATAATCGAGCTTAAGCCCCGTCACGTTCGATGCCGCGGTAAGCACGCCGTAAATTTCGCGCCCTTTGTTTGCGGATAAAATTTCGCCCAAGCGCGCAAAATCCATCAGCCCGCTTGGATCCAGCGGCACACGCACGACCTCGCAAAGTCCCTGTCTTAGGCTGATCTCCACGGAATGATGCTCAAAAGGCGAGATGATGAAAAGCGGCAGCTGCTTTAAGCTCTCGCGCCGCAAGCCGAGCCTATCTCGCGTCGCGGGCGGCAGGTAGATGCCTAGAATTTCCCAAAGCTTCTTAATCGCCGCAGTCGCGCCAAATCCGCAGGAGATCAGGTAGTAGCGCTCCTCGCAGCCCAAAAGCTCTTTGATTTTCGCCCTTGCGTTTTCGTAGTAATCGCTCGTAATCTCGGCGCTCTCTCCGCCTGCAGAGTGGATGTTGGCGTATGTAGAAAGCACGCGCTCGATCTCCGCTTCTATAGGGCGATACGCAAGGCCCGAGGCGGCAAAATCGAAGTATTTGACCCCCTCTTTTAAGATGATGTTTTCTTTGATCGTTTGAAAATCCAAAGCGCGACTCCAAAATTTTTGCAAATTATATCCAAACTCGCTAAAATTACGCCCGCAAGGAGGGCGAAATTTACGAGTTAAAAGACACTGCGCGAAATTTAGGCGATGCCGATATCGACGCGATTTTGCAGTTTCATTTCGTATTTGATGAGATAGGCTGTATAAGCGGCTACGCGGACGTTTTCGAAGCGATCGAAAATGAAATTTTGCTCTGTTTTGAACGTCTCGGCGAGCGCTTTAAATTCGGCGGCGAGCACGAAGAGCAGATCAAAAAGGCGCTGATGAAATTTGCTAGAAGCGACCGCAAAAAAATAGGAATTTCAAAAATCTTGCCGCGATTTACGGCGCAAAAAATCACCGCAGATCTCATAAACGCGAAGTTCCTAATCACCGAAAAATCAAGCGAGCAAAGAGCGCAAAAAGAGCGCAAAAACGATCGCCTACCGCGCGCGCTGCGCCGCTACTATATCACAGACAAAGTCCATTTTAGCAGCAACTTTGCGAGGTTTTGGTTTAGATTTATCGAGCCGAACCTACCCGCCCTACGCCGCGGCGAGATAGGACGCGTGCTAAGCCTGATCAAAGCGGATTTCAACGCCTACGCGGGGCTCGGCTTTGAAATTTTAAGCAAGGAGCTGCTCGCGAAGTATCTAAATTTAGAGATTTCGCAAATTTCAAGCTTCTGGAACAAAGAGGTCGAGATCGACATCTACGCGAAATTTGAGAGCTTTTGCGTCGCGGGCGAGTGCAAATACAAGGAGCGAAAAATTTCAAAAAACGTGCTAAACGAGCTCATGCTCAAATGCGAAAAAGCACATCTCGCGCCCGATCTGCTCGCGCTGTTTTCCAAAAGCGGCTTTAGCGGCGAGCTGCGAAGCCTAAAAAGCGATAAAATTTTACTCTTTTCGCTAGAGGATTTTAAAATTTTACTTTGAATACGGACGTAAAATAAATGATTATAAGGGAATTATCATGAAAAATAGGATCTTGGCGATATCGTTAGGCGTGCTTTTGAGCTTAAGCTTAGCAGGATGCGATAGGAGAGAAATAGAGGATATTCAAACGGAGGATTTTTATGCCGCCAATCCGGATAAAGCAAAAAGCGTCTCCGAGGCGTGCGCTCTAGCCGATCTATCCAAAGAATCGCCAGAGATTTACGACAACTGCGAACGAGCCGCCATGGCGTATTTTAAAATCTATTATAATAGCGTGATGCAAGCAGCATCAAGGCAAGAGGTAAAGGCGCAAGATGAAAAACACAAAGCTATGTGCGAGCGCAAAGAGGTGCGAAATACGGAATTCGACGTGGAATGCTTTCTGTCTTTAGCTACCACAAATTTGCCGATAAACTCTACAAGACCCAAAAATAGGCTGATTTATCTACTGGAGGAATGTAGAGGCGATGCAGTTAGCCCAAAATGTAGGCTTTTAAAAAAGGAGATAGAATTTTTCACTAAAGCCCCCAGAATGAGTAAAGAAGAGGTCTGCGAGGCATTATCTAAAAAATTGCAAATCGTGATAAAAGACTATATTGATTTTTACGTCTCGCAAGGTAGATTCGACGAAAATCCAGACAAGATAACAAGCGTGACGGTTGAGCAGATAGCTCCGAACTTGATTAGCTTAGGCACGACGAGCTATGTCAGCTGCTTTACTATAACCACAATCGATACGGGTAAAAACGCTATTTTGGAGATACGAAAAGGCGCAAGCCAAAATGATGAATTATGCATGGAAACATATAAATTGCCCGAAGTTACAAAAATTTTAAATGAAAACGGCGGCGTTATTAGAGTTAGATAGCAAAATTTTATATTTTTAAATTTGATGGCAAAGCTTTAAGGGCTTAATTTTAAAAATTGAAATTCCGCCGCTTGAAATTTTAAAGCGGCGGAATTTTGTGAAATTTCAGCTTGCGCGGACGGCTGTGCTGCGCGCGAATTTGCACTACCGCGAGCAAACTCGCGCTGTCCGCGCACAAACCTCGCGCCCTAAATTCCGTAAATTTAGACTATTTTTTCACTTTGATCACATATGGGACTGATTTGATCACGCCTTTGGAAAAGAGCGTCTTGGTGTCTGCATACACGGCGTCAAGCTCGGCTTTTGAGA
>CAUSBF010000088.1:0-7350 GCA_963529595.1 uncultured Campylobacter sp. | reverse complement strand
TACGTCCACGCGCTCTATTTCAAACGCGTCATCAAGCGGCTTAAGAATTTGAACCATCTGGATGGTCGAGCAGTTCGGATTGGCAATGATGCCCGTTTCTTTCCACAGCTCGATATCCTGCGGGTTGCACTCGGGCACTACGAGCGGGACGTCTTCTTGCATACGAAAGTGGCTAGTGTTGTCTATCACCACCGCGCCGCTTGCCGCAGCAAATGGCACGTAGTGCGCCGAAATGGAGCCGCCCGCGCTAAAAAACGCGATGTCGATCTCGTTTTCGTCGAAGGTACTATCCGTTAGCTCCCTCACGACGTATTCTTTGCCGCGGAATTCCACCTTCTCGCCCGCACTCTTTGCGCTTGCAAGCGGCAGTATGTCCTTTACAGGGAAGTTCATCTCGTCTAAGACGCGCAAAATCTCCTCGCCTACGGCGCCGGTAGCGCCTACGATGGCGATATTGTAACTACTCATCCTCTCCTCCTTTTAAAATTTCATCGCCAGGGCCGTCCCTCTGCGAATCTTTGCTATCTAAATTTGAATTTAGTAAATTTTCATCCTGCGCAAGCTCGTCCGCTTCGCCCTCGTCGCCCTCCTCGGCTTTCGGGCAGGTTGCGATGCTCACTACGTCATCGCCCTCGACATTTACGACGATGACGCCGCTGGTGTTGCGACCCGCTTTGCGGATGCTTTGCATATCGACGCGGATCATCTTGCCGCTGGTGGTTAGCGCCATAAGATCCATCTCCTCATCGACCATCACGACGCCGATGAGCTCTCCCGTGCGGTTGGTGAGCTTCATGCAGATGACGCCCTTGCCGCCGCGATTTGTGAGACGATACTCGCTCGCGGTAGTGCGCTTGCCGATACCCTTTTGGCTCACGCTTAAAATTTCTTGCATATCGCTTAAAATAAACGCGGCGCCGATGACCTCGTCGCCTTTTTCTTTAAATTTAATACCCTTTACGCCGCGAGCGATGCGCCCCATCTGGCGAATTTTATTTAGATTAAATTTAAGGCACATTCCCTTTTTCGTAGCGATGAAGAGCATATTTTCGTTGGCGCTTTGCGGCTCGCCATCTTGAGCGCCCTCGTCTTGCGAAATTTCATCTGAAATTTCATTCTCGCTTCCCTCTAAAATATCCTGCTCGGTCTGCTCTAAGGCTTCTTCAGCCTCGCCGCCGTCCAGATCGTCGCCGCTTAGAGCGCCTCCTTTGTAGTTTTGCATCTCATCGGCGCTGTTTGGAGCGATGAGAGCGGTTACTAAAGTATCGTCCTCATCTAGGCTGATAGCGCGGATTCCGAGCGAGCGGATGTTTTTAAACTCGCTTAAATTCGTACGTTTTACGATGCCGTTGCGAGTGAAAAATACGAGCGACTTGCTCGGATCAAAATCGGTCGTAGGGATGATTGCCATGATCTTTTCGTCCGCGCCGAGCTGGATTAAATTTACGACCGCCTTGCCCTTTGCGGTGCGCGAACCCTCCGGGATTTTATAGACCTTGAGCCAGTAAAGCTGCCCGCGGTCGGTGATAAACATAAGCGTGTCGTGGGTGTTGGACGTAAAAAAGCTCTCGATGAAGTCGTCATCGTATGTCGTGACCGCCACGCGCCCCTTGCCGCCGCGCTTTTGCTTCTCGTAAGTCTTGCTAGGCACGCGCTTGATGTAGCCGCGGTGAGTGATCGTAACGACCATATTTTCATTCGCGATTAAATCTTCTATGTCGATATCCTCGTAGTCATCGACGATTTCGGTAATGCGCGGGCATTTAAATTTATCCTTGATCTCCAAAAGCTCATCTTTTATGATCCCCTCGATTAGCTCCTCGCTCTTTAGGATCGCGTCAAGCCGCTTTATCTCGGCTAAAATTTCTTTTAGCTCCTCCTCGATCTTTTCGCGCTCAAGTCCCGTTAAGCGGCTTAGCCTCATATCCAAAATCGCGCCCGATTGCGCCTCGCTAAGGCCGAATCTGCTCATTAAATTTTCGCGCGCGACGTTGGTGTCAGCGGAATTTCTAATCACGTCGATCACTTCGTCGATGTTATCTAGCGCGATCTTTAAGCCCTCCAAGATGTGCGCTCTAGCGCGCGCTTTTTGAAGCTCAAAAATTGTGCGGCGGATGATGACGGTTTTTCTGTGGTTCAAAAACAGTTTCAAAAGCTCTATCAGCGTGAAAATCTTCGGCTCTTTGCCGTCGATTGCGAGCATTATCACGCCGAAGGTCGCCTCCATCGTAGTTTGCTTAAATAGATTATTCAGCACGATCTCGCTCATCGCGTCGCGCTTAAGCTCGATTACTACGCGAATTCCGTCGCGATCGCTCTCGTCGCGCACCTCGGAGATGCCTTCGATCTGCTTTTCCTTTACAAGATCTGCGATCTGCTCGATCAGGCGCGCTTTATTGGTCTGATACGGCAGCTCGTCGATTACGATGACGTCTTTGTTAGATTTTTTTTCGATATGGGTTTTAGCGCGAATTTTAACTCGCCCTCTGCCCGTTTTATACGCTTCGATAATCCCCTTTTTGCCGTAGATGATGCCGCCGGTCGGAAAATCGGGGCCCTTGATCTCGCCCATAATCTCCTCTAGGCTTGCGTTTTTATTCTCAAGCAGTATCAAAAGACCGCCCACGAGCTCATCTAAGCTGTGCGGCGGGATATTAGTCGCCATTCCTACGGCGATTCCGCTCGAGCCGTTAAGCAGCAAATTCGGCACGCGCGCAGGCAGGACGTCGGGTTCGTTCAGGCTCTCGTCGTAGTTCGGCACGAAATCGACCGTCTCTTTATCCAGGTCTTTTAAAAGCTCCTCGGCTAGCGGCGTCATACGCGCTTCGGTGTACCTCATCGCCGCCGCTCCGTCGCCGTCGATCGATCCGAAGTTGCCTTGACCGTCGACGGAAGGGATTCTCATCGAAAAGCTCTGCGCCATTCGCACGAGCGCGTCGTAAACGGCGGTATCTCCGTGCGGATGGTATTTACCGATGACGTCGCCTACGATACGAGCGGATTTTTTGTATGGCTGGCGAGAGCCCACGCCAAGATCGTTCATCGCATATAAAATTCGTCTATGCACGGGCTTTAGGCCGTCTCTGGCGTCCGGCAGCGCACGACCGATGATAACGCTCATCGAGTAATCAAGATAACTCGTCTTGATCGATTCCTCGACGTCTATATCGATAATCTCCTGATTTTCAAACATATTTGATTGCATAAATATCCTTTTAAATTTTAAAGCGCGATTATAGCGAATTATTCTTTTGCATTAGCTAAAACCAAGCCGCACACGGGCATAAAGCCACCATCGATCAAGCTCTCGCGCGCTTGCAGCATGCTAAGACCCGAGGTGATGATGTCATCTACCAGGATTACGGGGAATTGCGGCGGGGTTAAAATTTTAAAATTTCGCTTGTGTTTTAGACGAAATTCCAAACTCTGCCCGGTGTATTTGACGCGGTTTTGCGCGCGCAGGCAGTGAAATTTCGGCTCCACGAGTTCGCTTTTTAGCGCGCGAGCTAAGATCGCCGTGTGCGAATAGCCGCTGCGTGCGTCATCATCTAGCTGTACGGCGTTAAATTTAAAAACCCCGTCCGTTGTTTTAAACGCTTCGTAATTTTGCGGATTTGTAAAAATTTCGCGCTGCAGATAAAGCGGGAATTTCGCTAGGCTTAAAGAAGCTATGCGCGCAAGTACCACAGCGCCGTATTCGTGGTGTTTAGAAAGTATAAGCTCTCGAATTTCGGAGTAGCCGTAGTAGTAAAACACGCTAAAGCCCTCCACCTGCCGCATACTTAGGCGGCACTCGGCTAAATTTGCGGCGCAGGCGGCGCAGATCGTGCGCAGGCTAAACGCGCCGCAATTTACGCAGCGCATCTAAAGCGTTAAGATGATTTGATCGGCGGATTTTTTGACGATGTCGCCAAGCAGGCTTTGCACAAAAGGATTAAGCGATCTAGCCGTGCGAAGCGCGGTAAATTGGCTCTGATCCTGCGAAACGCGCTTGGTCGTAGTTTTGTTGCCCTGCACGATAGAGATCGCGATCTCGCCTCTTGCGCTCATATTTTCCTTCGAGTAGCCGTTGATCGCCGCCGAGATGCTTCTGATATTTACGGTTACGATATTCGGGCTTGCAGGATCGATCTTTACGCCGCGAGCCTCAAGCTCCGCGCGCAAAGCCTTGTCGAACCACGCCGAGAGATTGTTTTTTAAAAGCACTTCATCGACGAGTTTGCCGTCGTTGTCGTTTATAACGGCGATTACCATCTGATTTTCGCGCTGATCGTTGATCGCGTTGATATTTACCGACTTGCCGCTTACGGTCTGATCGGCCTTAGAAAGATACGGATTTAGGCTGATGACGCTGCTGGTTTGCGAGCAAGCGACAAAAAATAGCGCAAATACGCCGATTAAAAATTTTTTCATTTCGATCCTTTTTCTGAAATTCGGGCGCATTGTAGCACTAAATTTAAAATTTATAGATTTTTTTGTATCATTGTAAGATCAAAGGAGAAATTTTGCAAGCACTCGCTTTAAAATACAGACCCAAAAGCTTCGAGCAGCTCATCGGTCAAGACGCCGTCGCCAAAAGCCTCGCGCACGCGCTGGATTCGGGCAGACTGAGCCACGCATATCTTTTCAGCGGACTTCGCGGCAGCGGCAAAACCTCGACGGCTAGGATTTTTGCCAAAGCGCTTTTATGCGATAAAGGCCCTACCGGCAAGCCGTGCGAGATCTGCGATAACTGCGTAATGGCAAACGAGGGGCGCCACATCGACATTATCGAGATGGACGCCGCCAGCCACCGCAAGATCGACGATATCCGCGAGCTCATCGAGCAGACGAAGTATCATCCCGCAAGCGCGCGCTTTAAAATTTTCATCATCGACGAGGTGCATATGCTCACCAAAGAGGCCTCCAATGCGCTTTTAAAGACGCTTGAGGAGCCGCCTAGCTACGTAAAATTTATCCTTGCGACCACCGATCCGCTCAAGCTTCCCGTCACGGTTCTATCGCGCACGCAGCACTTTCGCTTTAAGCCGATCGCAAAAAGCGCCGTCGTAGCGCATCTAGAACAAATTTTAAAAACCGAAAACATCGCTTACGAAGAGGGCGCGCTCGAAATTCTAGCGCGCAGCGGCTCGGGCTCGCTACGAGACACGCTCACGCTCCTCGATCAGGCGATTATCTTTAGCCGCGAAGGCATCACGCAGCGCGCGATCGCCGATATGCTAGGCCTGCTCGATCCTGCTAAAATAGGCGAAATTTTAGATATCGTGCTGCACCAAGACCGCGCGGGCGCGATCGAGATCATCAAAGAGGTCGAAAACTACAACGCCGAGACGATAATCGACGAGATGATCGCAAATTTAAAAGATAAATTCCTGCGCCGCGACGCGAAATTTAGCCTGCTGATGTATGAGCGGTTTTTCCGCATTTTAGCGGGCGCTAAGAGCATGCTCGCCATCAGCCCCGACAACACCTACGCGATTTCTATGATGATTTTTATGATGATGGAGGCGGTCAATCTGCGCGAGATCGACGAGCTGATCGAGGTCGGCAGATCCCTGGATCAAGGCGAGGGCTATCCTTCCGCTTCGGCGCCTAATTTAAACGCGCAAAACTCTGCGCCGAATTTTAGGTCAAATTTCAACCAAAGCGCGACTTTTGTGCCAAACAGCGAGCCGGACGGCGCAACTTTTACGTCAAGCGACCAGGGTAGCGCTACAAGCGAAGTGCCGAGCTTTACTGCGAGCGCGAAACGTCCCGCAAGCCCTGCGCAAAACTTCGGTGCGGCAAAACAAAGCACTGACGCGAGCGACGAAATAAAACCAAACGCAGGCAGCGACGCGCAGACTAAAAATTCTAGCCCATCCGCCAAAACGGGCGCTCAAAATGAAATTTACGAGAATTTTCTAGCTAAAATTTACGACCGCGATTACGATCTGGGCGAGAAATTTAGCAAGTGCGTGGAATTTTTAAAGTTCGAGCGCAGTACACTGTATCTGCTCTCGCGCGCGCAGGGACAGGACAGAGAGTATCTGCGCAAGGGCTCGCGAGCGATAAATAGCGTGCTAAAATCGCTCTTCGGCGAGAGCGCAAAAATAAAAATCGAGCAAAGCGCGCCGCATAAGCAAGAAAATTCTGCGCCGAGCGGCGCGGAAAACTCCGCCCCAAGCAGCAAAGATAGCGCAGAAAAAGGCAAAGCAAAGAGCGCTACAAGCAGCGCGACAAAACCGCTTGAAAATTCTAGCGGTACGACGAGCGGCGCGCAAAATTCTGACTTGGGCGCGAGCAGGACCGCAAACTCAGAGCAGGATGAAATTTCAAACGACAGCGAAAATTACGAAGAAAATTTCGTGCCGAAAGCGGCAAAACCGAAAAAAAACGGCGCTAGCGGCGAGGGCGAAAAACAGCCGCCCAAGGATGATCTGTTAAGATCCACCGATCCGCAAAACTACGCTGCAAAGCCTCGCGATACGAGCAAGAGCGTGCGCGCCGCCAAGGCAGGTCTCGCCGAGCTCGCAAACGGCGCGCAGGACGGCAAGGAAATTTTGATCTCCGAGATGAATAGACTCTTTGGCGAGCCCACCAAAATCACGGAATAGCGCTCGCTGCGGTTTAAATTTATCTCCGCGCCGCGCCATTTTAAAATTTAAGCAAGTAAAAACGATATCGAAATTTGCGCGACGAAGCTAACCTGCGCGATTTTAAAATTTCGGCTTTTTAAATTTTTACCCACCCCGCTCGGCTTTGCGACGGCACTTAATCTTTTGAGGTAAACGGCTTCGGCGGGACGCGCGCAGCAAAGAGCCGCGCCTGCTCGCGTGAGCCTTAGACGAATCCAAAAAGAGCGCGGACAGGCAGCGAAATTTTTAAATTTTAACGTAGCTTTATTTTTCATCATGCGAGCTAAATTTTATGCACCGGAATTCTGCGCACCCGAATTTTTGGCACCTTGATTTTCGCCGTTAGAATTTTCGGCACTCTGATCTTCGCTGCCAGAATTTTGCGAGGCGGGATTTTTAGAATTATATTTTTTGATATCGGAATTTTCTGTAACCGAAGCATTTGTGCCCGCATTTTTGCCATTAGAATTTTCGCCAATTAAATTTATTTTTTGAAGAATTTTAAATCCAAATTACGCGCCCTATTCTTTCATCGTGGCTTATTTATATAAAATTTCACCTATTAAAAATTTGGACGCAAAATTCCACCTGCGAAATCTCGATAAATTTTGCCATTAAATTACGAAACGAAATTCTACCTCGCAATTCCGCCACTATTTCTTAGCGATTTTATAGTAGCCGTCTCTGAAAACAACCTTGCCCGCATCCGCGAGGCGCTTTAAAAGCTGCACGC
>CAUSBF010000087.1:0-7368 GCA_963529595.1 uncultured Campylobacter sp. | reverse complement strand
CCATAAAGCGGTAAAATTCCGTGTCCAAAGCCTAAAATTATGCGCACGAAAATAAATTTTATGCCGAAAGCCGCGCCGTACCTTAAGCCATGGATTTAAAACGAAATCTAAATTTGCGCCGTTAAATTTCAACCCCCGCCCGCAAAATCAGGCAAAATTTCGCGCGGAATTTCATTTTTAAATCTGTTATTAAGCCATTTTTGGCTTAAATTACATTTTTATTCGGGTAGATGTCCGAGCGGTCGAAGGAGCGCGCCTCGAAAGCGCGTAAGGCGTCAGCCTTCTGGGGTTCGAATCCCTATCTACCCGCCATTCATTCAAATTTCACCCAATACTCGGGAGTTAAGATGAGCAATAAACTCCTTTCGATGAGCCTGCAGGAGCTGTGGCGGCTCTTTCCGATACGTCTCGTGCCGCACGATCCGCGCTGGGGCGAATACTTTAGGCAGGAGCGCGAAATTCTGCGCGGCCTGCTGCAAGATCATGGCGAGATCAAGATCCACCATATCGGCAGCACCGCGGTAAGCGGGATCTGGGCGAAGCCGATCGTAGATATTTTGATCGAATGCTCGGATATTGCCGCCGCCAAACAGCGCCTGATAGACGCGGGTTATCTGCTAATGAGCGAAAAGGGGAGCCGCTGCAGTCTAAATAAGGGCTACACCGAAGCGGGGTTTGCCGAGCGCGTTTTTCACGTGCATCTGCGAAATTTCGGTGATGCGGACGAGATATTTTTTAGAGATTTTTTGCGAGCGAATGCGGATATCGCCGAGCGGTACGAGGCGCTTAAATTAGAGCTTTGGAAGCGCTTCGAGTTTGACCGTGACGCCTACACTGCGGCAAAAAGCGAATTTGTGCTTAAATTTACGCGCATCGCTAAAGAAAATCTAAAATAGTCGCGCAAATTTGATCTCTGCGTAGAGGCTCGCTCGCCAAGAGCGATAAAAAATGGCTAAATTTTATAAACAAAACGTGCGGACAGTACCGCACATTACAGATTAGTTTTTATAAAATTTTGATCGTGATTTAAATTTATATGGCAGCCGTCCAGCTATCGACAGATAAAATTTTACAAATCCAGCTAGTAGCGAAGTCGCCCACAAAGTGCGTCGTATCGCCACATCATATTCAAACAAAGGCATCCTCACGTTTCGGTACAGGTTTAAATTTAAAAGCCTACGCGTCATAAATTTTAAACATTCCACAAAAATATGGGCTCGTAAATCTGCTAAATTTAAAGCGGCGAAAATTTTAAATTCCTCGCCGCTAGCTAGCCAAGCGAATTCTACGCCGAGCGCTTAAATTTAATGATCGCTCTTTAGCCCCGCGCCGCAAAGCGGAATGATGCTATCTCCTTGCAGATCGCGACTTTCTTTGTAGCGTAGATACGCCGCATAGGTAGCTGCGGTCGTGTGCTCGACGTAAAATCCGCCGCGCGCAAGCGCCTCTCTGGCAGGCAATATATCGCTCTCGCTCGCTAAGATCACCTCGCGCTCGCCCGCGTAACTAGAGCCAAGAATTTCGCTCGCGCGCATCGGTCTTGCGATCGCGATACCCTCCGCTAGCGTCGGCTGTGGCTCTATCGCGCGCGCCGTACCTTTAGCGTCAAAAAGCGGAGCGCAACGCTCGCCCTGAACGATGAAAATTTTTGGCAGCGCTTCGATAAGACCGCCCTCATATAGCTCGCCCAGCGCTGCTTGAGCGCCCAGCAGTAGCGTGCCGTTGCCCACGGGGATGAAGATATTGCGCGGCATCCTGCCCAGCTGCTCGTAGATCTCATAAATGTAGCTCTTCGTGCCCTCGTAAAAGATCGGATTATAAACGTGATTGGCGTAATAGATCTGCTCCTGCGCGGCCCTTTTGCGGCACGCATCCGCCGTCTCGTCGCGGCTACCGTCAAAGACCGTGACGTGCGCGCCGTGGCTTTTGATCATATCGATCTTTTTGGGTGACGTGCCCTTCGGGACGTAAATTTCACACTCGATGCCCGCGCGAGCGCAGTACGCCGCCACGGCGTTACCCGCGTTGCCGCTGGAGTCTTGCAACACCTTTTTCACGCCGATATTTTTGGCGTGCAGCACCAAAACCGCCGCGCCGCGATCTTTGAACGAAAGCGTAGGCATCGCATAATCGAGTTTGAGATAGAGATTTTCGCCAAATTTTACGCTCGCCGTAAGCCCCTCGCCCATAGAGATTTCTTTAAATTTAGCCGTGTCGATACCCATAAACCTGCGGTATCTAAAGATGCTAAACTCACTTTGATCTACGAGCGCGGGGTTAAATTTAGGCGCATCGGAGTTTAGTTTATACAGCCCGCCGCAGTCGCATTTATAGCTCAAAGTATCGATGGGCGCGTGCTTGCCGCAGCCCGTGCAGATGAAATCGCTCATTTTCGCTCCTATTTTTTCTCTTTTATTTTTGCGACGGCCTCGATCTCTACAAGGCAGCCGAAATGTAGAGCCGTAGTCGGCACCACGACGCGGGCGGGCTTATGCGCGCCGAAAAACAGCGCGTATTGCTCGTCGATCACGTCCCAGTTCGCGACGTCAGGCGTATAGACGCGGCACATTCGCACATCGCTTTTATCCGCGCCCGCGGCGGTCAGGACTGCCGCGACGTTGCTTAGAGCCTGCGCAGTCTGCGCAGCAAGACCCTCCGCGATGGTTCCCGTGCGCGGATCCACGCTTAGCTGCCCCGAGACGTAGAGCATTCCATCGTCGTCTAAGATGCCCGGCGCATAATGCGCCTTTTTCGGCGCGAAACCGCTTGGGTAAATTTCTTTCATTTAAGCTCCTTTGCATATAAAATTTTATATAATTTTACTCTAAATTTATTAAAAATATATAAATATTTCTATAAATTTGCAAAAATTTTAAAATTTAATCTAAATTTATAGATTTTTTTATATAAAATTTAAGGAGCCCGAATTGAACCAACTTTTGCAAACCTTTATACCGACCGCGCACCTTATTAAAAATACGATCGGCGATTGCGAGGTGGTTATCCACGATATGAGCACGCCGCAAAACTCCGTCGTTTTTGTCCTCGGCGACGTGACGGGCAGGAGGATCGGCCAAAGCTTCGATCATCTGGTAAAGGACGTGTTGTTAAGCAAAAATTTTGAAAACGACTGCACCGCAAACTACTACTTCACCGCGCAAAACGGCAAGCTCATACGCTCCTCGACTTCGCTGATCCGCGGCGCAGACGGCAAAGTAGTAGGCGCGCTATGCGTAAATATCGATACCTCAAGCGCCATGGCCGCATACAAAGCAATAAAAAATCTTCTGCCGAACGCAAAGCTCGATAGCAAGCAGCCACAAGGCGCAAATTTTACCGACGGAAGCTGCAATAGCGCGGCATTAGATGAAGCGAGCTCAAATGACAGCGTAAATTTAGAAACGCAAAACTCTAACGATTTGCAGCAAAATATCCTTGACATCGTCCAAGACCTGATCGCATCGGCTACGCACGATCTAAATGTGGAGGGGATGAAGAAGGAGGATCGAAAGCGTATCGTAAAATTCCTCGCGCAAAAAGGAATTTTTGAGGTAAAAGGCGCTGTAGAGCTCGTCGCAAAGGCGCTTAGGACGCAGAAAGTCACGATTTACTCGTATATGGATGAGGTAAAGAAGGAGAGCTAACCGCGGTGCATAAATTTGATCTCAAATTTAATAAGCGTTGCGCGCCTTTTTATTAGCGTAGCCATATGGAGTGGCGCAAATTTTAATCTAAATTTGATGAATCGATCAAAAATCAGAGCATACTAATCCTTCGTTTATACAGCATGTAACGGGATAAAAGCAAAACTCATCTATTACTCGAGCTCATAGCCCTTCGCGTTTTTTAATTTCTCGTCGTAATCGACTCCGTTAGCAATTCGCTTGCGCGAAGCATTGAAATCCGCTCGTATCGGGCTTTTGCGCTCGTCAAACTCAAGTGGCGCGACACCGATGATATCTGCTAGCAGATGCGCTAAATCATCGCTCATAAAAGGCTTATCTTTCGCCGCAGCTAGCCTCTGCCATAGCGTAGCATGATCGCTCAAAAACTCGCGAGAGCCTATGAAAATTAGCGGAATTTCGTAAGTAAAGCGGCTTTCCATGCCGTGCCCAAGGCGTCCATTTTCGTATAAATTCTCTCCGTGATCGCTAAGATAGACGATGAGACTGTCATCACCCGAAAAAATTTTAAAAATTTCATTTATGACAAAATCGTTGTAAAGCACGCTGTTATCATAATATGCGACGACATCTTTCTGCTTGGAAGTAAGTTTTGCCTTTACATCCGCCGCGCTAAACTTGCCAAATCCCTCGGGATAGCGCAGGCTGTAATCCATATGGCTACCGATGAGATGGATCACGTAGAAGTTTCGCTCGCTCTGCCCCGCTTTCGCCTGATTTATGAGTGGAAGCAGCACTCCGTCAGGCTTGATGCGGACGGTTTCATAAAGATTGCTCTTTGAGAGGAAGGATTCCGCGTCCGCGCGATCGGCAGCGCTTTTAGCACTTAACGCATGTGCACCGAAGGCTTCTTGATTGCTGATCCAAAAGGTGCGGTAGCCACTTAGCTTAAACATATCAATGATGCTAAGGTTGCGAAACCACGCCCTTTTGCGCTCGCTTTCGTAATCGCTGAAATTTAAAAGTCGCATCAGCACCTGATTAGTCGTGCCGTAAGGCGAGATTGTATCGCCAAATTTTATCAAATTACCGCTTGCTTCGAGACCCTCCAAAAGCGGTGTATTTTTAACGCCGTAGCCATAGAGCGACATATGCCCGCGCTGCAAGCTCTCGCCGATTATTAGGATGATATTTTTGACGCGAGACTTTTGTGGGGCGGGGCTTGTAGCAGCGTCAGTGGTTTTGGAATTTGAAATCGCGCTGGGGCTTTGCGGCGTAGAATTTAAAGTCTCGCCCCAGCTTTGCGGCTCAGCGCCCGAGGCAGACGTAGAATTTAAATTTGCGCCGGAATTTTGCGCCTGGACGCTTGATGCGGGAGCGGAATTTTCAGACGCGGAGCCCGAGGCGGCGCCTTGCGGATCTGAATTTGCGCCGCTCTTTAAAACGCTTTCGTTCGCGCGCTTGGCCTCGTCATATCCGAGCTGCACTTCGCGCATATCGGTGATGAAATTTTTATCGCTCAGATAGTCTTTTATCGTAAAGGCAAACTCCAGCGGGACGTATTGCGATAGCTTGGTTATATAGCCCTGCTTGCCCTGGGAAGCTTTGACGGCGATATCCGCGCAAAAGATCGTTCCATAGATAAGATAAAGCGCCGCTAGCAGCAATCTTAGGCGGCTATGCGTTTGCTCCCTCTTTCTCTGCCCTGCTCTTAGCGCCGCAAAGATGCAGCCAAGCAGCACCGCTAGATACAAAATCGTCGCAGGATTAAGAAACTGCGAAACAAACTCGCGCGTCTCGGCTGCATCGGTATGCACAAGCGCGTCGATCGCCACAACGTTGAAGCTTGAGTCGAAATTTACGATCAAAAATAAAGCCACGCTCGCAATTAGCACAATTAGCGCTAGTAACACGAACGAAACGAGCTTAAAAAATCGCCCGCTAAGCAGATAGCAGAGGTGAAAGATGAGTAAATTTATGATGAGCACCGCAGAAAAGCCTTTAAATACATGCGAAAAATGATACCCATTGATCTGATAATGTATCTTAGCCCAGCACGCAAGCAAGCATAGCGCCGTGCTAAGCCAAAACACCATCCATACGGGACGCTCGCGCAGCGCGGCAAAAAAGCCGCGGTCGATTTTTATAAGCAAGCACGCTATAAGCCTACCCGCTTTCGTCCGCGCCATAAGTCCGCCTATATTTGCTAGCGCTACATAAAATTTTTCTCTCATTTCATCTTCCTTAGCTTTACAAAGACACGATGACGCGCACTCTGCGTAGCGCGACATATTTTCGCTTTAAAATCAAGGCGCAATCTTAGCCGCTTAAAGCTTTGAGCTCGCTTACTTGCGCGCCTTTACGCTTCAAATTTTGCGGCTAAATTTTAAAGATACGGGCGGGGGTTAGAATTGGACGGCGGAATTTTAAGGCTAAATTTTAATTGAAAGCGGATCTAAGAGCGAAGCTACAAAACGAGGCTTTAAAAAAACAGAAAGTATGAGTTAAAATCTCGGCTTTTAAAATTTTACGGCTAGACCGCAAACCGTCGCGACAGATTTTAAAATTTCTAGCGCGATAGGTTTCTTTCGGATAAAATTTATGCGTGAAGCGGCTGAGGTAAAATTCCAAGACGCGAGCGATGTAAAATTGTCGAAATCTAATCGCGGGCGGAATTTCGCCTTGGCAAAAGTGTAAAATTTTAACTAGTCCAAGTCGCCTTTTGTGCGAAATCTATGCGACGCTTAGGACTTCTACCTTACCGTCGAAAACCGCCATGCAGTGCTCGTAGTGGCTGGTGCGGAGCCCATCCTTGCTTCTCGTGCTCCACTTATCCTCGGCGATAACCGGCGTGCCGTCCTTTTGGCAGATCATCGGCTCGATGCAAAAGACCATGCCATTTTTGATTTTGGGGCCTGATTTTGGATTGTTGCCCTCTAGATAGTTTGGGATCTCAGGCTCTTCGTGCGGGTGCTTGCCGATGCCGTGGCCGCAGAAGCCGTATAGCGGCACGAAGCCGCGCGCACGGATAAATTTCTCGATCTCGAAGCTTAGCTCTTTGAAGTGCATCCCTACCCTGATCGTTTTGATGGCAAACTCCAGCGTATCCTTACTGCATGCGATGAGATCTTCGTCGGCTTTTGAAATTTTACCGACGGGCAGGGTGCGTGCGCTGTCACCGAAATATCCGTTTAGCTTCGAGCCCAAATCGACGCCTAAGATATCGCCCTCCTGCAAGATCGTTTCGTCTGGGATGCCGTGGATGATGACTTCGTTTAACGAGAGGCAAGCGGCGTTTGGAAAGCCGTATAGCCCTTTAAAAGCCGGGTACGCACCCTTGGATGTGATGAAATCGTCGATCTTCTTATCGACTTCGAGCAGGCTAAGACCCGGCTTTATGAATGAAGCTGCGTAATCAAGGGCTTGCGCGACGATCCTGTTTGCCGCACGAAGCCCCTCTAAATCTTTTTTCGTTTTAAGTAAAATCGCCATTTATAATCCGACCGCGCTTAGGGTCTGATATTTGTTCATATAGATCTGCGCTTCGATGCGCCTCATCGTATCAAGAGCGACGGAGACGACGATCAGCACGCTGGTACCGCCGAAATAAAACGGCACACCCATAAATTTAACGAGCAGCCACGGAATGACGGTTACGAGACCCAGATAGATCGAGCCCCAAAACGTAAGACGGCTGGCGACTTCGTTTAAAAAGCTCGCCGTTCCCTCGCCCGGACGAATACCC
>CAUSBF010000086.1:0-7370 GCA_963529595.1 uncultured Campylobacter sp. | reverse complement strand
AAGGGCTCGGTAGCGATCGACGGCGTGAGCCTAACGATCAACGAAGTGCTTGGGGGCGGCGGAAATTTTACTCACAAAGACCCGCTCGGCGCAAATTCCGTTTGCGATCCGAGCTCATTGGGCGTAAATTTAAAAAGCGAAGCGCAAAGCTGCGCCATTCGCCTTACGATCATCCCGCTGACGCTTAAGGATACGCTCTTTGGAACCTACAAAATCGGGCGCCGCGTAAATATCGAGACCGATCTACTCGCGCGATACGTCGCAGCGCAGCTACGCTTTGCGGGCGGACAGCTCGTCGGTCGCGGCACTGTTGCGGCGCGCGACGCGAGTGCCTGGGGCGAGCAAGAAGGGCTTTCGTGGGACGCGGTAGATAAAATTTTGAGCCTGTATTAAGCGGCGCGTGATGGCTGAAATCGAAATTTGCAGAGAAAATCTTGAGTTTGTATTGGACGGACGCGACGTGCTGGCGGGCTTTAGCACGCGGCTTGGCGGCGTAAGCAGCGGAGCTTACGCGAGCTTAAATTTAGGAGATCACGTAGGCGATGATCCGCAAAACGTCGCACAAAATCGCGAAATTTTAGCCGCTGCGCTCGGTATCGCGCCTAGAAATTTAAAATTTATGCGCCAGATCCACTCAAACAAAGTTGAAATTTTACGCGCAGCTAGCGACAAAATCCTGCCCTGCGACGGGCTTGTGACCGATCTGCACGGCGTGGCGCTGTGCGTACTGGTCGCCGACTGCTCGCCCGTTTTGATCGCGGACGAGCGACGCGGTGTGGTTGCTGCTGTGCATGCGGGGCGCGCGGGCGTGATAGGGCGGATCTGCACCAATGCGATAATTTTGATGAGCGAGCGCTTCGGCTGCGTGGCTGCGGAGCTGAAGGTATTCGTGGGCGCGAATATCAAGGCGCGAAACTACGAACTTGGCGGGCTTGATCTGGGCGAGTTTGAGCGTTACAAAACGCAGGGGCATTTCGATATGAACGCCGCGCTGCGCGACGAGCTCACAGCTGCGGGGGTGCGAAACGTTAAATTTGATCCGCGCTGCACTTTTGAGAGCGAGCGGCATTTTTCATACCGCAGAGACGGCGTCACGGGGCGCTTCTGCGGCTTTGTGATGAATAAACTATGTGGATGAAAAGCAAAAAATTTAAGATATAAAATTTCTCCGCGAGGCTGCCGGAATTTTATGAAACTCTATAAAATTTAACGTAGAGGCGCTGTAAAGCAAAGCGGCGAAAAAGAGGTGAGATTGCGGCGTGACATCGCAGTCAAGATAAGCCAAAAAACATAAATTTAAAATCAAAAATCCAAAGCAAAGGAGAAAATATGCTGTTACTTAAAAATGCCGATCTATATGCGCCAGAGCACATCGGCAGGAGCGACGTTTTGCTCGGCGGAGGTAAAATTTTAGCCGTTTCCAAGAGGCTTGATTTTCGTATTGAGGGACTTGAGGTTTACGATCTAGAGGGTAAAATTTTAGCGCCTGGGCTCATAGATCAGCACGTACACATCACGGGCGGCGGCGGCGAGGCTGGTTATCATTCGCGAACGCCCGAAATAACACTATCCCAGATCATCCGCTACGGTACGACGACGGTCGTAGGTACGCTAGGCACCGACGGGTGCACTAGGAGTCTGGAAAACCTCTACTCAAAGGCCAAAGCGCTCGAATACGAGGGCATCTCGACCTTCATCCACACCGGCTCTTACTCGCTGCCTAGCGTCACATTTACGGGCTCCGTCACGCGCGATCTGGTCCTCATCGACAAGGTCATCGGCTGTAAGATCGCGATGAGCGACAACCGCGGCAGCTACCCGACCGCGCAGGAGCTCATCAAGACCCTGACGCAGATACGCATCGGCGGGATGATCTCGAAAAAAGGCGGCGTGTTGCATATGCATATGGGCGGACTCGCGGATAAATTTGACCTGATTTTTAGCGCGATCAAGGATTATTCATTTCCGATTAATTACTTTTCGCCGACGCACTGCGCGCGGACGAAGGAGCTCTTTGACGAGGCGATCAAATTTCAAAAAATGGGCGGCTACATCGACATCACGAGCGGCGGAAGTAAATTCGCGCCGCTTCACGAAGCTATCGCCTATGGCCTTGAAAACGGCTTAAATTTAGAGCGTCTAACGATGAGCTCGGACGGCAACGGCAGTGTGCCTAGATTTGACGAGAACGGCGCGCTAGTGGGCTACGGCTGCGCTTCGTGCGAGACGAATTTAGAGGTCATTCGGGCCTGCGTCAAAAATAAAATCCTAACCATCCCGCAAGCGCTAAGCATGATGGGCAAAAACGTCGCAAAATACCTAAATCTAAGCGGCAAGGGCGAGATAAAAGTAGGCTTTGACGCCGATTTTGCGGTATTTGACGAAGCCCTAAACCTAGATAGCGTGATCGCAAAAGGGGAGTTTTGCGTAAAAGAGGGCGAGCTCGTGAAAAAGGGATTTTTTGAGTGAAATTTAAAGCAAATTCGCCGCTTCCTTAAAATTTGGCGAGTTTAAATTTAGCGAATAATTTCGCTCGCGACCTTTACGGTCGTCTCATCTTTGCAGCGCAAAAATTTAACCGCGCCGAGGTTTGGATTATATTAAATTTAGCTTTAATTTAGCTATTTTTAAATATAATCCAAGCTTCAATTCACACACACCAGTCCTAAAATTTGGTTGCGTTTGTTAAAAGCAAATGTTAATGGGTGTGGAGGAGAAACCTAAATTTCGGGGCAACCCACAAGGAGAAAACTCATGGTAACAATGAGAGATTTGCTAGAGTGCGGCGTTCATTTCGGACACCAAACGCGCAGATGGAATCCGAAGATGAAAAAATTTATTTTCGGCGAGAGAAAAGGTATCTACATCATAGATCTACAAAAAACTATCCGCTACTTCCGCTACACTTATAATATCGTGCGCGACGCGGCTGCCGAGGGCAAGACGATACTTTTCGTAGGCACCAAAAAACAAGCCGGCGCGACGCTAAAAGAGTACGCAGAAAAATGCGGCATGCCTTATGTGAGTCACAGATGGTTAGGCGGCATGCTAACGAATTTTTCCACTATCAAGCAATCTATCCGTAAGCTCGAAGTAATCGAGACTATGGAAGAGGACGGCTCGATAAATTTACTAACTAAAAAAGAGGCGCTAATGCTTCGTCGCAAAAAAGAGAAGCTCGAGCTTTATCTAGGCGGTATTCGCAATATGAAGGGCCTTCCCGATATGATCTTCGTCATCGACGTTGTAAAAGAAAAGATCGCCGTAGCGGAAGCTAACCGCCTAAAAATGCCGGTTATCGCGCCTCTGGATACGAACTGCGATCCGGACGTAGTCGATTTCCCAATACCTGGCAACGACGATGCGATCCGCTCGGTTCAGCTTTTCTGCCAAGAGATGGCAGAAGCGATCAACGAGGGTAAGGCGCTTCGCGATCAAGATGCGAGCGAGGACGGCGAGCAGAGCGAAGCCGTCAGCGACGAGGAGAAAGAGGAAGTCGTAGCCGAGGCGATGAGCGAAGAGGATTTTGACATAAGCGAGGACGAAGAGTAATGGAAATCAGCGCGCAAATGGTAAAAGAGCTCCGCGAAAGCACCGGAGCGGGGATGATGGATTGCAAAAAGGCTTTAGTTGAAACAGACGGCGATATGGATAAGGCCGTCGATCTGCTTCGCGAAAAGGGCTTAGGAAAGGCTGCTAAAAAAGCCGACCGCCTAGCTAGTGAGGGTCTAGTAAGCGTCGAAGTGGGCGCGGATCACAAGATCGCAACCATAAGCGAGATAAATTCCGAAACCGACTTCGTAGCTAAAAATCAAAATTTTATAAATTTAGTTAAAAATACCACTCTACATATCCAAAGCAAGGGCATTAGCAGCATTGATGAGCTAAATTCCAGCGTCATTAACGGCGTTAAATTTGATGAGCATCTAAAGAGCCAGATCGCTACGATCGGCGAAAATTTGGTCGTTAGAAGATTCGAGACGATTAAGGCGGGCGCAAACGGCGTGGTAAACGGCTACCTACATTCAAACGGTCGCGTAGGTGTAATCATCGCAGCAGCTTGCGACAGCGAGCGGACTGCGGAGGGTGCGAAGGATCTTATAAAAAATCTCTGCATGCATGCAGCCGCGATGAAACCGCAGGTTATTAGCTATAAAGAGCTTGACCCCGATTTTATCGAAAAAGAATTCTTAGCTCTTAAAGGCGAGTTTGAAAAGGAAAATGAGGAGTTTGTGCGCTTAGGTAAGCCCCTTCATAAGATCCCGCAGTTCGGCTCGCGCGCGCATCTAAGCGATGAAATTTTAGCCAAAGAGATCGAAGCTTTAAAAGATGAACTTCGCAAGCAAAATAAACCTGAAAAAATTTGGGATAAAATTTTGCCGGGTCAGATCGATCGCTTCATCGCCGATAATACTCAAATCGATCAGCGCCTCACGTTGCTAGGGCAATTTTACGTAATGGACGATAAGAAAACCGTCGAGCAGGCGATTGACGAAGAAGCTAAAAAACTAGGCGGCAAGATCGAGATCGTAAAATACGTCCGCTTCGAAGTGGGCGAGGGTCTAGAGAAAAAGAGCGAAGACTTTGCTGCCGAAGTAGCAGCTCAAATCGGCTAAATATGGAACTTCTAAAGGGCGTAAATCTTACTCACGCGTATGATTATACGCTCTTTGAAAATGTAAGCTTAAGCGTTGGGGAGGGCGAGAGTATCGCCATTTTGGGCGTTAGTGGCTGCGGCAAATCGACCCTGCTTCATATTCTATGCACGCTTTTAAAACCGAACTCGGGCGAAGTGATCTACGGCGGGCGCAGTATTTACGAGCTAAGCTCCGATGAGAGACTTAAAATCCGCCGCAACGACTTCGGTATAATATTTCAATCCCACTACCTTTTTAAGGGCTTTTCTTCCGGCGAAAATATTGAACTCGCCGCCAAACTTACGAATAACGCGATAGATGATGGAATTTTAAAAAAGCTTCAGATCGAACATACTTTAAAGCAAGGCGTGGGCGAGCTTAGCGGTGGACAGCAGCAGCGTGTGAGTATCGCTCGCATACTTTGTAAAAAACCGCGCATAATCTTTGCCGACGAGCCTACTGGAAATTTAGACAAGGATACCGCAAACGAGGTCATGGACGTGATCTTTGATTACGTAAAATCCAGCCGTGGCGCGCTCGTGCTCGTGACCCACGATGAGAATTTAGCGCAAAAATGCTGCAAAGTTTATCGCCTAAATAACCGAAATTTAGCGCAAATATAAGCAATTAATAACCAAAAATATCTTACAATAGCCCAAATTCTTTCTAAAAGGTCATAAATGAAAATTCTACTTGACAATCACAATGAGCAGGTTGCAAGTGTCGTAAATATTTGCTGCGAGCGCATCGGTGCGGACCTGGTAGCATATAGTGCAGACGAGAGTGAATATGATTTGACGATAAAAAATTATGAAGATGGCGATGATATTTCAAAATTTGATCTTAATAAGACGCTATTTCTGACGCCTAAAAATGTCTCAGTACCAGGAGCGCGATACACCCTTACTAAGCCTTTTTCACCGCTTGAGCTCATCACGTTTATCAGCGAGTTTTCGGTTCAAAATATGAGCGTGCAGGCGAAAGAAAGAATGGCGAAAGAATTTGCCGATGCAAGCTCTGTGATGAAAGAGATCGATGCGATTGACCAGGCAAATTCCGCTTCGGGTAGTAATTTTGAAGAGCTTGTGGATAGCTTTTACGACTCCGGCAAGGATATACCGCTTTCGCAGCTGGCAAGTGACATAGCGCCCGAGATTGCAGATGATGTGCCGCTTTCGCAGTTGGTAGGTGATATGCCGCGCACGGACGAGATCGCAGATGATATTCCGCTCTCACAGCTTGTAGATGAAGCGGCTCTTGCGGACACTATTGCCGATGATACGCCGCTTAACGCCGTCGCAGAAAAGATTGCGGATAATATCGCAGACGATATGCCTCTAAACTTAGCTGCTAGCGATATCCCTGAGGATGTGCCGCTAAATAGTATCAGCACAAGCGAGTCTACTGAAAATAATCACACACTCCAGGGCGAGATTCCACTCGCAAAGGATGACGCTCCGATAGCTTTAGCAGCGCTAGACGATGAAAATCCTAAGAATTTCAAAACAAATAAATCGCAAATAGAAGATGAAATTTCCACTACACGGGCAAGCGAAACTTTACCGCTTGCGCAGCAAGACGAGCCGGAAAGAGCTGGCAGCTCTAATGAAGCTGCTTTTGAAAAAAAAGCAGACACTGCGCCTAATCTAGAGGAAACGAAAGGTCCTGCGGATGTTGCTATTAAACAGCATGAAGCAGACGGCTCGTTTGCCTATAAAACAGAGGAAAAAAATTCTGCTTCGCAAGTAGTGCAAGATGCAGCTGGCGCGTCTGTTAACAGTGGATTTGATATGGATTTTTCTAGGCTTTTCGATAGCGCTGGCATGCCCGTGGAGGAGTTTGGCGGATATGATAATTTTGCCGCGGCTGCGTTTGCTTCCGATGAAAAAGAGGAGAAAAGATCTGCGCATGATAAAAATAAAACGGCTACGGATTTTCAAAAAACGCAAATTTCGTCTCAATACGAGGTCGCTTCAGATACGCCGATTGCGTTAGCGGGTGCGGGCGATATACCTCGCGAAAATCTTTATAACGCCGTTCCGTTTCAAAGCATGGAATTTACCGGCGGACTTGCACAGAATGCGTCTATGTCTGCTCATAATGAAGCAGGGGATTCAATTGGCGCCAATTTTGCAGCTTCTACAAATTCTAGCAATACCGGGATTATAAATTCTACTCCTGCGCCGAATTTTTCGGAGCTAAACTTGCCGCACATATTAGATGCCTCAGATTTACCGAAGCAAAGCGAGCAAACTGATAGCGTTGCCGGCGGGTTTGCGGACGGATTTTTGCGCGCTATGGAGGGTGATTTTGCAAACTCGTTTGCCACAAGCTCCGCAGATAGCGAGCAATTTAAATCCGACAAACTCGCAAAGAGCGCCGCGCAGCAGATAAAATTTAATGCTTCAAAGCCTTCGGAGCGCACAGAATTTAAAGCGCATAAATTCGGCGCGTCCGAGCAGGTAAATGAGATGAAATTTGGCGCGCAAGCTATGCCGAATGAGCTTGCCGCTTCGGCTGCGGCGGAGTTTGCCAGCCTTATGGCAAGCGAGTTGGAGCATAGCGCCAAAAGCGAACCACTGCGTAACGAGCATAGCAAAAAACCGAGCGCAGAGGAGCTGAAAACCAAACTGCGCGATGATCTGGAAGCGGGCATCGCAAGTACGATCGAGAGATTTGCGGGCAGTAAGGACGCTAAGGACGCGCTGAAGGACTTTAAGATCAATATTGACA
>CAUSBF010000085.1:0-7437 GCA_963529595.1 uncultured Campylobacter sp. | reverse complement strand
TGGTGCGCCCGGAGGAATTCGAATCCCCGACCTTTTGAACCGCAATCAAATGCTCTATCCAGCTGAGCTACGAGCGCACGAAATAAAAGAAAACGGGATTATAGCGTTTTTAGCTTAAATTTAACCAAAAAGACGGTTTAAATTTCGACATGCGATAAATTTCAGCTTCGCATTTTTGTGTTGCCAGATCGCGACGCCTAGTTTTTCGTTTAAATTCCAACGTGCAAGAATTATAGCCTACTTAAATTTACCTTGTATCGCGCCTAAATTTAACTAAGGATTCTGCTCGCATCTTGGAATTTAGAATTTATCCTACTTAAAATTCCGCGAGCCAAATTTAAAATATCCTAAAAATTTTACGACCTCACAGCCCGAATCCCATGCAAAATAAATAAAATTTATCGCTTTTTAGATATCATAAGCGAATAATAATTAACGAAGGAGAAAAAATGAAAAAAATCTTTTTAGCGTTTGCGCTGTGGCTCGGTTTTAGCGGGGCTGCTTTTGCGATACAAGATACGGAGCCGAGCGAGGCACAAGGGCAAAATTCCGCGGAAGTTAAAATTTTAAGCGACGGATTTTATAAAATGTCTGCCGAAGAGTATGGCAAAGCGAAAGTTAGTTGCGATGCTTCGCATTATTACATAGGTTGCGATAAAATTTATTCTCCAAAAATTTCGCAATTTATAAAAGAATGCGATTTTGGCAGTGGAAAATACAGTACTTGTGAAAAATTATTAGAAACTTTAAATACGAAATGCTTTGAAAAAAATGACAGAGAAAATTTTGAAGCTTGTGATTTGGCGGGCGAAATTCTAATTAAAACAAGTAGAATTCCATTGGGTTTAGAGCGGCTAGTAAGAGGCTGCGAAGTCGGTCAGATTATAAATTCTTGTTTTCTTTGCGCTCTAACATATCTGCATTATTCATTCGATATTGACGAAGTAATCAAATACGCAACGATGACGCGAGATTTGGCGTATGATAAGGAGCATTTCAATAAAATCATCAAAAAATTGCAAGATTGCAAAGCCGATAAAGAGTGCAATCCTGCAAAATTAGAATTTCAATAGGCAAACGCCGAGAGCAAATACGGCGGGCTAAATTTCTAAATTTAAATAGCAAGGGAAAGATCGCTATGGCGGATAGACTGATCGACATCGGGCTCATTTTGTTTTTCGGCGGCTTTGGCTTTGTATGCTATATAAACGGCGTATGCGGGATCGGCAAAGACTATATGTAGCGCAATAAAATAGACTTCGTGCGCTGGATGTTTAGTCCAAAGCACATCTTGCGATCCAATACGCCGTTTGATTCGAACGAGCCGCTAGAATTAAAATTTAAAGAGCCCAAAAGCAAGCACATGATCTACAATTTCTTCGAGCTCATCATACATTATGCGATAATCGCGCCGTTTTTAGCGATCTATGCGGGGATTTTTCTATTTTGCGCGGGGCTAGCCATTAAAATTTTATCTTAAATTTAAAATTTGCGACGCGGATGCAGAGCGGGCATTGCATAGACGCCGTTATTCGTAGCGGAATTTCAAAATTTTATACTGCGCCTCTTGCTAAGCACGCTACGCTTATTATATTTTAAGAGATAAAATTTCAAAATTTTATCGCCGAATCCACGGCTTGTGGAATTTATGCCGTATTTTCTGTTTCTTGGGGCGGGAAGGAGGCCCCAATTGCGAGGTCGCTCCCCGTGCCACCCCCAACCCCACCAAAACACCCAACCACCAAGCCGGGCGGGCCTCGGACCCCCAAATTTATTTAGCGGCTTGCACCGCATAAAATTCCATATCGATAAATTTTTAAAATTCCACTACCGCTAAATTTTTATCGTATTTGGAATTTTAAAATTCCATCCGTAGCCGCCAAGCCAATTTATCCGCCGATAAATCATCAAACCGCCAAGCCGTCCGTCGATCGTCAAGCTTCCGCTCGACCGCAAACTAAACTAGCCGCCGGCCAAACCGATCGGCAGCCGAGCCGTATAAAACTAACCGACTGACCGCCGAACCGATCACCTAGCCAAAGCCCTAGCCCGCGTTATTCTACGTAAATTTTATAATCCCCGTAGCCGCGCGCGTCCATCTCCTCAAGCGGTATAAATTCCAAGCTAGCGCCGTTGATGCAGTATCTCATACCGCCCTTATCTCTCGGTCCATCCTCAAAGACGTGCCCCAAATGGCTGCCTCCTACGCGGCTGGAGACCTCGACGCGCTGCATACCGTGGCTGTCGTCTCGCGCATAGGCGATCGCATCGGTTGTTATCGGCTTTGAAAAGCTCGGCCAGCCGGTGCCGGAGTTGTATTTGTCGGTAGAGGAAAAGAGCGGCTTTTTCGACACGATGTCGATGTAGATGCCCTTTTTATAATGCTTGTCGTATTCGCTCGAAAACGGTCGCTCGGTATCTTTTTCCTGCGTGACGCTGTATTGCAGGTCGCTCAGAGTTCTTTTAAGCTCCTCTTTGCTCTGTGCTTTGAAGGCTTTGTCGTCGTAAAGCGGCTTTTTAGCGAGGCGCAGATCGATATGGCAGTAGCCGCCCGGGTTTTTGTCTAGATAGTCTTGGTGATAATCCTCCGCCTTGACGTAGTTTTTAAGCGGCATAACCTCGACCGCTATCTTTTCATCATATTTGCTCTGCTTAAAGGCTACGAATTTACGAGCCGTCTCGCCGCTCGCCTCGTCTGTGTAGTAGATGCCCGTGCGGTACTGGCGACCGCGATCGCCCCCCTGCTTGTCGATCGAGAACGGATCGATGATGCGGAAATAATGCGCCAAAATTTCAGGCTCGCTGATGACGTTTGCGTCGTATTTTAAGTGTAGCGTCTCGGCATGATCGCTGCTATGTAAGCCTTCGTAGCTTGCTTTATCGCTCTTGCCGTTGGCGTAGCCTACCTGCGTCGCGACTATGCCGTCGAGCTGTTTGTAATACGCCTCCATGCCCCAGAAGCAGCCGCCTGCTAGATAAATTTCTTTTACGTTTGCGTTCACGCCGCCTCCTTTAACTTTAAAATTTGCGTCCGACGCACCGGCGCTACTGCCGCCTGCGGCATTGAGCGCGACTAAATAACCCGCCGCCAAAGCAAAGAGGCAGATTAAAACTTTAGAAATTTTCATATTTGATCCTTTCGTTTTGAATTTTGCGCAATTTTACAATCTCTAAATGAAGCGAGAGTGAAAGAGAGAAATTTTATCGCTTAAGGTGGATCGGTATCCAAATTTTATCGCCGTAGGATCGGAGCTTTCGGCTTGCCGTCACCGCAGAATTAGAATTTTATCGCCGCGGTGAGGCGGGACCAAAAATTTTATCTTATCCTCGCAGCGTGCTGCAGCATCGGAATTTTACCTCCTCGCAAGCGGTTAAAATTCTATGCTATAACGAGGGCTGAAATTTTACCGCCGCCGCCAAGATTAAAATTTTACCGCTTCAGCGGGGGGGCTGGATTTCGCTAGCGCGGTAAGCGGTTGGATTTGATCGCCGCGGCAAGAATTAAAATTTTGCTACCGCTGTAGGGTTAGAATTTCATCGCCCCTGCGCTACAATGAAATTTGTCCCTTTTACGAGCGAGACCCTAGCGCCGTCCAATCGCCTGCGCTACGGCTCGTATGAAATATATCCATTCATCGCGGCTTACGTGGGGATTTAGAGATTTCGATACGCCCTATTACGGCGCGAAATTTTATTGTCGCGCCTCGCGGCTAGATTTTACTACCGTCGCGATAATTAGAATTTTACCGCCGCACAACCGTGGCTTGAGCCTGATTTAGCGCCTTTGCGAGTTTTACGACGCGGCCGAATTCTACCGCGCGCCGTTTTGCGAGGGCGCGGACTGCTCGCGGGACGGAAGCTTTGCACTGCGCCCGCTACTCTACTACGCGATTAAATTTTATCTACGCACCGCTTAGGTTGCGGCACGGCGTCCATCCGCTTGCCGCACGATTAAAATTTATCTACGAGCGCACACCGATCGCGACGAGGCACCGCTTTAAAAATTTATACTCCGCTCCGTATCTGCTGCGAAACGGCGCCGAAATTTCAACGCAAAATAGGCGCTGAGAAATTTTCGCGCCGCGAGATAAAATTTGTGCGCCGTTATACGACGACGAGGCGCGAACCCATCCGCTGCGCGCGCGATTAAATTTAAAATTTACGCGCCGCGGCCGCTAGATAAAATTTCGCGACCATTCAGGAGCGGCGAATGATTAAATTTAGATTGCGCCGCGCCGATACGAAGCGGTATGTCGCGTAGCCAAAAACCCGCGCCGTGCGGCAGTATAACGAAGCGCGAACAGTCGGATTCACACTGCCTCCACCACGTAGCGGAGGCAGCCGGACCTGCGCCGCGCAGTCGCTGTAGTGAAGCGCGAGCAACCGGGTCCGCACCGCATTGGCGCGGAACAAAGCACCATGCATTGGATCCGCGCCGCGCCACTACAAAACGATATACCGTGCAGCTAAACCATCGCCGCACAACCGTATGGCAAAGCGCAAGTAATCCGATTAGCATCACGCTCGCCGCGTATCGGAGCGCAGTCAAATTTATATCGCGCCCGATACACAGCGAGCAACGAGATTCGCTCCGGCGCGGTTTTAAAGATTTGCAACGGCATAAAAAGTTACGAAGTGAGCGCAATAAATCCGCTCCGCCGCAGGCGAGTGAAATTTAGTGCAAAAAGTGGCGCACTCCCGTAAAATACATCGCCATGCCGAATTCGTCGGCGCTTGCGATCACCTCATCGTCGCGGATGCTGCCGCCGGGCTGCACCACCGCCGCGACGCCCGCAGCATGGGCAATCTCGATGCTGTCTTTAAACGGGAAAAACGCCTCGCTAGCAAGCGCGCAACCGCTCAGATCGACGCCCACGTCGCGAGCCTTGGCCACTGCCGCACGCGCGGCGTCCACGCGGCTCGTCATACCCATGCCGATCGCGACCATCGCCCGATTTTTGACGTAAACCACGCAGTTGCTCTTCGTAAGTGCGGCGATCTGCCACGCGATTTTTAGGTCATCCAGTTCGCTCTCGCTAGCCGCGCGCCCCGTGACGCAGCTAGCGTTTGCGACCTCGCCCGCGCCTACGTAGTCGCGCTGCTGATACACAAAGCCGCCGTCAATGAATTTAAAATCATATTTGTCGTTTTCGCGAATCAAAAACTCCCCGCCCTGCTCGAAAATTTTAATGCGCTTTTTCTTTTCAAATACCGCAAGCGCCGCGGGCGTGACGCGGGCGGCAAGGATAACTTCGACAAAAATTTCATTGATTTTATGCGCCAGCTCCTCGTCCAAAACGCCGTTTATCGCCACGACGCCGCCGTATGCCGAAACGGGGTCGCATTTTAGCGCCTCTACGTAGCTTTCAAGCAGGCTCCCCTTTACGGCGAAGCCGCATGGATTGGCGTGCTTACAGATCGCTACCGCAGGCGCCTCTCCGAAGCTGCTAGCGAGCATCAGCGCGCCGTGCATATCGGTCATATTGTTAAAGCTCGCCTCGCCCTTTAGGCTCTTAAAGTGCTTGCTAAAAAAGTCCTCGAACTCGTACAGCGCGCCCTTTTGGTGCGGATTTTCGCCGTAGCGAGTATCAAAAACTTTGCTACCCGTGATAAATTTTTTTGCGCCAAAGCCCCCGTTAAAGCGCTCGTTCATATAGTTTGCGATCATCGCGTCGTAAGCTGCGGTATGCTCGTAAGCTTTTATCATTAAATTTTGCCTAAATTTCAGCTTCTCGCTCTCGTCCGCGCCGCTTAAATTTTGCAAAACCGCGTCGTAATCAAGCGGGCTAGTAACGACATAGACACTCGCAAAATTCTTAGCCGCGCTTCGAACCATCGCGGGGCCGCCGATGTCGATGTTTTCGATGATCTCTGAAAAATCGTCGGTGCGGGCTACGGTTGCTTTAAAAGGATAGAGGTTCACGCACACGAGATCGATGCCGCCGATGTCGTACTGCGCGGCTTGGCTTACTTGATTTGCGTTGTTTCGCTTATACAAAATTCCGCCGTGGATCTTTGGATGCAGGGTCTTAACCCGCCCCTCAAACATCTCGGGCGAGTCCGTATATTGGCTCACTTCCGCTGCTTTCACGCCATTTTGCAAAAGCAGTTTATGCGTGCCGCCCGTGCTTAAAATTTCAAATCCGAGCCTCTGCAGCCCTTTAGCAAACTCTACGACGCCCTCTTTGTCGCTGACGCTGATCAACGCTCTCATCTTTTCTCCTTTTAATTTATTCGCATAATTTTTTAAAAATCAGCTCGCGCATGTCATTTGCGTTAAGCTGAAAATACAAAATCGCCTCGCGGCGAGCCTTTTGATACTCGCGCCTCGTCTTTTCATCCGCCGCGCCGAGCTTTGCGCCGTTAAATTTCGCCATACGCGCCGAACTCAGATCTTTTAGCCTCTCGCCGCCCGAAGAGATGCCACCGCTATAATTAAACCACTCTTTGCTTTGAAAAATATTAAATAAAATTTGAAAATCTACGAAATTTCCCTTATTGTACTCGGCGCAGACCCCGTTTTTGTGGCTTACGGCGTAGATCGCGCCGTATCTGCGCTCGAAAAAATATAGTTTTATGAGCTTTGCGTTTTTGTCTAAATTTGCGCCGCTACCGCCTAAAATCGCAAGCTTCGCATCGCCTCGCGTTTCGTAAGGGCCTAAAATCGCGCCGTTTTCGTAGAAATTTCCGCCGTAAAAAGCGTATTTCGTATCCCCAAGCTCACTTGAAAGAACATAGGTTTTATCGCTTGCAGGCGGGTTTTTGCCTGCGCAGCCGAGCAGCGACAGAGCCAAAAACAGAGACGAGGTAAAAAATTTCATCGCAAAAAATCCTTTAAATTTTAAAATTTTGCCAAATTTATGAAGCGGAAATCGGCAAAGCAAAATTTGCTAAATTTACCGCATTTACCGCGCGCAAATTTTAAATTTGCTTCTAAAATGCCGCCGCTTTGCTCGCACGGACGTAAATTTTAAAATTTTGCGCCACTTGCAAAGGCCAAATTTAAAAGCCGTGACGCAAAACGTAAATTTAAACCGCAGCGTAAGCTTAGCCGAAAAGATCGGCGCGAACCGGCTAAATTTAAAATTTCGCAGCGCAGCTTTTATCGCCAAGCCTGGTTGCACTTGCTTTTGCCGCTTTTTAAAATTTTAAATTTATTCGTACATCCTATTTTCCAGCTCGTCCATAAGCGCGGCTATGTCATCATCAATCGCACCTTGCCACTGCTGCTCGTTGAAATTTTACGCGCCGCTTTAAATTTTATAAGCCGTAAATTTAAATCGGCACGATATACAAAACCGCACTAAATATAATAGATGCTGTTTTTGATGTTTTTGCCGTCGATCTCGTTTTTGCGCCACGAACTCTCGTCGTTTAGCACGATCCAGCGCTTCTCCTCCTCGCGATAAAACCAGTCCTTGTCGATAGGATATTAGA